>JASHQP010000473.1 GCA_030039095.1 Streptosporangiaceae bacterium | reverse complement strand
ACGCGAAGCGGCCCTTGTCACAGTTCCATTCCTCGTTGACCCGCGGGTCGTCGCCGGCCAGACGGCGCATGACCGTGCCGCGGCGGTGGTCGGTGCGCAGCCGGCAGCCGGACGCGCAGTGCTCGCAGACGCCGGGCGTGGAGACCAGGTCGAACGGCCGGGACCGGAACCGGTACGCGGAGCTGGTCAGCGCGCCGACCGGGCAGATCTGGATCGTGTTGCCGGAGAAGTAGGAGTGGAACGGCCTGCCCTTTGCGGTGGCGATGTACTGGGCGGGCCCGCGGTCGTCGAAGTCGATGAACGGGTCGCCGGCGATCTCCTCGGAGCAGCGGACGCACCGGGTGCAGGAGATGCACCGCTCCCGGTCCAGCAGGATCTGCGCGGAGATCGGAACCGGCTTGGCGAAGTGCCGCTTCTCGTCGGTGAACCGGGTCTCGCCCTGGCCATACGTCATGGCGTGGTTCTGCAGCGGGCACTCGCCCCCCTTGTCGCACATCGGGCAGTCGAGCGGATGGTTGATCAGCAGGAACTCCATCACACCGCGCTGGGCCTTCTCCGCCACGGCCGAGGTGAGCGCCGTGTGCACCACCATCCCGTCGGTGCACACGGTGGCGCAGGCCGGCGGTGGCTTGGCCTGGCCGTGCACCTCCACCAGGCACTGGCGGCACGCAGCGATCGGGTCGAGCAGCGGATGGTCGCAGAACCGCGGGATCGAGATGCCGAGCAGCTCGGCAGCCCGGATGATCAGTGTGCCCTTCGGAACCGTGATCTCGAAGCCGTCGATGGTCACGGTGACGCCGCCGGACGGGATCTGCCCCCCGGGGCTACCGTGGCTGGCCTGGACGCTCATCGGGCGGCCCACCGGGTCGATGCCGCAGGGTCGAACGGGCATCTGCCCAGTTTGTTGTGCTCGATGAACTCCTCCCGGAAGTACCTGATGGCCGACATCACCGGACTGGTCGCGCCGTCGCCGAGGGCGCAGAACGCGCGGCCAAGGATGTTGTCGCTGATGTCGAGCAGCTTGTCGAGCTCGTCGTCGGTGCCGGCGCCCCGCTCCAGCCGGCCGAGAATCCGCACGTACCAGAACGTTCCCTCCCGGCACACGGTGCACTTGCCGCACGACTCGTGCTCGTAGAACTCGCTCCAGCGCAGGGTCGCCCGGACGACGCAGGTGGTCTCGTCGAAGATCTGCAGCGCCCGGGTGCCGAGCATCGAGCCGGCCGCCGCCGTCGCCTCGAAGTCCAGCGGCACGTCCTCGTGCTCGCTGGTGAAGATCGGCGTGGAGGACCCGCCAGGGGTCCAGAACTTCAGCCGGTGCCCTGCCCGGACGCCGCCGGCCAGCTCCAGCAGTTCGCGGAGGGTCGTCCCCAGCGGCGCCTCGTACTGGCCGGGCGCGGTGACGTGCCCGCTGATCGAGAAGATGCCGAAGCCCGTGGACTTCTCGGTCCCCATCGCCGCGAATGCCGCGGCCCCGCGCCTGATGATGTACGGCACGCTGGCGATGGTTTCGGCGTTGTTGATCACGGTGGGGCAGCCGTACAGGCCGGCGACGGCCGGGAACGGCGGCTTCAGCCGGGGCAGGCCACGATGGCCCTCCAGCGAGGAGAGCAGCGCGGTCTCCTCGCCGCACTCATAAGAGCCCGCGCCCGCGTGCACCATGATGTCCAGGTCGAAGCCCGAGCCGAGGATGTCGCGGCCCAGGTATCCCGCCGCGTACGCTTCGGCGACGGCGTGGTGCAGCCGCCGGATCGCGTGCAGCACCTCGCCGCGCACGTAGATGAAGGCGCGGTGCGCCCGGATCGCGTACGCGGCGATGATGGCGCCCTCGACCAGGGCGTGCGGGGTGGCGAGCATCAGCGGCAGGTCCTTGCAGGTGCCGGGCTCGGACTCGTCAGCGTTGACGACCAGGTAATGCGGCGTGCCGTCGCCTTGCGGGATGAAGCCCCACTTCATCCCGGCGGGGAACCCGGCACCGCCGCGGCCGCGCAGCCCGGAGTCCTTGACCTCACCGATGACCTCGTCCGGGCTCATCGTGAGGGCCGTGGCCAGCGCACGGTACCCGCCGGACCGCCGGTAGCCGTCCAGGGTGAACGAGTCCGGCTCGTCCCAGTGCGCGGTGAGGACTGGGGTGAGTGTCATGCCCGCTCCCCTGCGGCGAGGCGGCGCAGCACGTAGGGCAGGATGCCGCCGTGCCGGTAGTAGGCGGCCTCGGCAGGGGTGTCGATCCGCACCGTGGCGCTGAAATCGCGGGTGCCGCCGGGCCCGGCGGCGGTGACCGCAACGGTGCCCGGGACCTCGTCGGCGCCCGCCAGCCCGCGGACGGCGAAGGTTTCCTCGCCGGTCAGGCCCAGTGCCGCGGCGTCCTGGCCGTCGGCGAACTGCAGCGGGAGCACGCCCATGCCGATCAGGTTGGACCGGTGGATGCGCTCGAAGGAGGTCGCGAGCACGGCCCGGACGCCGAGCAGCGCGGTACCCTTGGCGGCCCAGTCCCGCGATGACCCGGAGCCGTACTCCCGTCCGGCGATCACCAGCAGCGGCACGCCCTCCGCCGCGTACCGGGTGGCGGCGTCGAAGATCGTCATCTGCTCCCCGCCGGGCAGGTGGCGGGTGAAGCCACCCTCGGTCCCCGGGGCGAGCCGGTTGCGCAGCCGGACGTTGGCGAAGGTGCCGCGGATCATCACCTCATGGTTGCCGCGCCGGGACCCGTAGGAGTTGAAGTCCCGGGGCTGCACGCCACGGTCCAGCAGGTAGCGCCCGGCTGGCGAGTCGGCCCTGATCGTCCCGGCTGGCGAGATGTGGTCGGTGGTGACCGAGTCGCCGAGCAGGGCCAGCACCCGCGCGCCTTCGACGTCGCCCAGCGGGCCCGGCTCGGCGGCCAGGTCGTCGAAGAACGGCGGGCGGCGCACGTAGCTGGAGGCCGCGTCCCAGGCAAACGCCCCGCCCGACGGTACCGGCAGTGACCGCCACCGGTCGTCCCCGGCGAACACCTGCGCGTACTCGCGGGTGAACATCTCCGGGCGCAGGCAGGAGGCGATGACGTCCGCGACCTCGGCCGCCGTCGGCCAGATGTCGCGCAGATAGACCGGCTGCCCATCGCTGCCGGTGCCCAGCGGGTCGGCCACGAGGCTGGTGTCCATGGTTCCGGCCAGCGCGTAGGCGACCACCAGCGGCGGCGAGGCCAGGTAGTTCAGCTTGGTCTCCGGGTGGATACGGCCCTCGAAGTTCCGGTTTCCTGACAGCACCGAGCAGACCGCGAGATCCCCCTCGGCGACCGCGGCCGACACGGCCGGAATCAGCGGCCCGGAGTTGCCGATACAGGTGGTGCACCCGTAGCCGACCAGGCTGAAACCGAGCTTGTCCAGCCACGGGGTCAGCCCGGCCCGGTCGTAGTAGTCCATGACCACCCGCGACCCGGGGGCCAGCGAGGTTTTGACCCACGGCCTGGGCGCCAGGCCGCGCTCGGCCGCGTTCTTGGCCAGCAGCGCCGCCGCGATCATCACCTCGGGGTTGGAGGTGTTGGTGCAGGAGGTGATCGCGGCGATCACCACGGCCCCGTGGTCGATCTCTGCTTCCCGGCCGTCATCGAGGGTGATCCGGACCGGGCGGCGGGGGCGGGGTGGCAGGCCGGCGTCCGGGATGGGCGGCGCGGGCCGGTCACCGTCGTGATCGCCGCTGACCGCGATCGGGTCCGAGGCCGGGAACGACTCGGCGCCCGCCTCGTCCAGGCCGGAGGGCGGCGCGGCCGGGGCGTACTGGCCGAGCACGGCGCGGAACGCCTGCGGCGCCCGGGCCAGCGGGATCCGGTCCTGGGGGCGTTTCGGCCCGGCGATCGACGGGACCACCGCAGCCAGGTCCAGGTCCAGAATCTGCGAGTAATCCGGCACGTGCCCCGGGTCGTGCCAGAGCCCCTGCTCCTTCGCGTAGGCCTCGGTGAGCGCGATCTGGGCCTCGGGGCGGCCGGTGAGCCGCAGGTAGGCCAGCGTTGCCTCGTCGATCGGGAAGATCGCGCTGGTGCAGCCGTACTCCGGGCTCATGTTCCCGATCGTGGCCCGGTTGGCCACCGGCACCGCGGCCACGCCCGGCCCGAAGAACTCCACGAACGTGCCGACCACGCCGACCGAGCGGAGCAGTTCGGCGATGGTCAGCACCAGGTCGGTGGCGGTGGCGCCGTCCGGCAGGGCGCCGGACAGCCGGACCCCGATCACGTTCGGGATCAGCATCGACAGTGGCTGGCCGAGCATCGCCGCCTCGGCCTCGATGCCGCCCACCCCCCAGCCGAGCACCCCCAGCCCGTTGACCATCGGGGTGTGCGAGTCGGTGCCCACCAGTGTGTCCGGGAAGGCGGCGCCGTCCTCGGCGAACACCACCCGGGCCAGGTGCTCGATGTTGACCTGATGGCAGATCCCGGTGCCCGGGGGCACCACCCGCAGCCCGGGCAGCGCCTGCTGGCCCCAGCGCAGGAACGCGTATCGCTCCGCGTTGCGCCGGTATTCCATGTCGATGTTGCGCGCCAGGGCGTCCGGGCGGCCGAAGTAGTCAGCGATCACCGAATGATCGATGATCAGCTCGGCCGGGCGCAGCGGGCTGACCCGCGAGGGATCACCGCCGAGCCCGGCCATCGCCTCCCGCATCGCGGCCAGGTCCACCAGGCAGGGCACCCCGGTGAAGTCCTGCAGCAGCACCCGGGCCGGGGTGAACGCGACCTCTGCCGACGGCTCGGCCTGCGGGTCCCACGCGGCCAGCGCCTCGATCTGAGCGGCGGTCACCAGCCTGCCGTCCTCGTTCCGGAGCAGGTTCTCCAGCAGCACCTTCAGGCTGAACGGCAGCCGCGCCGCCCCCCCGACCGCCCCGACCCGGAAGATCTGGTGGCTAGCGCCGTTCACCTCCAGCGAGCCGTCGGCGCCGAAGCTGCCCGCGCCCACGGGTGCCTGGTCACTGCCCGGCGGGCGCCGCGGCGCCCGCCGGGAGGTCGAGGCCGTCCAGGCTCAGCACATCGGAGCGCAGCCCGACGGCGAGCCGGTTCCAGCCGTTGATCGCCACGATCGCGAACGTCAGCGCGGCGATCTCGTCCGGGGAGAACGCGGCCTGCACTCCGGCGTAGTCCTCATCGGGGGCGCCGGTGCGGGGCAGCTCGGTCAGCGCCTCGCACCAGGCCAGCGCGGCCCGCTCCCGGGCGCTGTAGTACGGCGCCTCCCGCCAGGCCGCGACGGTGTCCAGCCGCGTGGCATGCTCGCCGTGCGCGCGCGCGTCCCGGTGGTGCATCGCCAGGCAGTAGGTGCAGCCGTTGATCTGCGAGGCCCGGATCTTCACCAGCTCCAGCAGTTCCGGCTCCAGCGTGCTGCCGTGCACCGCGACTTCCAGCTCCACCATTGCCCGCGCTCCGGCGGGGAACACCTCACGGTAGTCGACCCGCATATTCGGCGAACCTCCTTCCTGGTCCGGCGCCCGCCCGGCTGACCGGGGCGCCTCGTTGGTTCACACTGCGTCGCGTTCACGCTGGTTGCTGTCTGCCGGCCGTCATGCCAGGCGCACTGGGCCAGGCGGCTGGCCAGCCCGCGCTGGCAGGTTTCGTTGTTACTAAAAAACTGATGTAAATATGAGGATACCTCGTGTAAATACGAGGCAGGGCCGGGCGAGTCCGCGATGCCCTGGAGCCACCGCACCAGGCTCCCGGTAGTCGTCAGCGCCGATCGGGCCCGGCGGGCTGATTCTTCCCGTTGCTGAGGTCGGCGATGCAGACGCTGGGCTCTGCGAACGGCAGCAACCGGTCCGCGGTGACCGGCGCCCTGATCTGCTCGAGCACCCCCTGCATGAGGCCGAGATGCAGGGCGCATACCACGTCCTGATGACGCTCGGCGACCTCCCGGAACGGGCACTGGTGCAACCGGATATGGCAACCGCCGTCATCGGAAACAGCCTCTGGCGCAAACCCGATCTCCTCCAGTGCCGCGGTCAGCCGCTTGATCGACTCCCCGGCGTCGAGGCGCTGGTAGGGAGGTGGCTGCTCAGTGAGGTACCGGCCCCATTCCCGGCCGGCCTCCTCCGCCGCCTGGGCCGGATCCGGCATCACCCCGGCGATCATGCTGGTGAGTATCTCCGCGAGCAGCCGGTAGCGCCGCTGCCCGGTCGGCCCGTCAGCATTCGTGACCGTGTATACCAAGCTGGGGCGACCCGGGGTCTCCCGCGGCTGCGGCTCCCGCGCGGCCAGGCCGGCATCCACCAGGGCCTCGAGGTGAAAGCGGGCGGTGTTCGGGTGCAAGCCGGCCCGTTCGGCGACATCCTGCACGCCAAGCGGCCCGCCAGCGGCGCGCAACAGATCAAGCACCCGGGCGCGGCTCTCTCCGAGGGGCGCGCCTCTGTCGGGTGTCAGCAGGCCCTGCACATCCATGCAGGAATTTTACGTCATAACCTCTAGTAGAAACTAACCGGCTGAGTCAGTCTGCCCGTCTTCCCGTTTGTGCCGCCCGCGCGGTCACTCCCCGGCGACAGGCGAACTCGCTGGGTGCCTTCCGCGCAGCGGGGCGTGAGCCCGGGATGCGGGCTGCGGCGCGCGGTAGGACCGGAACAAGCATTCCCACGCGTACACCTGCTCGTCATGCAGGTTGCGGAGCGCGCGGACCGTTCGGCGCACCACCCGCCGAACGGGCGATCCGGAGCCGGGCCTTTGCTGGCGCTGGAGGGCAGTCACAACGATCACCTCGGGTCGAAGCCTGTGGTCCCGCGTCGGGCCACGTCTCAGTAGCAGCCGGGCAGGAAGGACGCCCCGTGTGCGGGTAATGGAGGCGTCATGGAGATCCGTGCCCGGCGCGGCAGGCGGGCAGGCGCCTCGCGAGTGCGCGGGATCAGAGGTCGCGGGCCAGGCCGAGCCGGTAGCCGCCGCCCAGTACGGTCTGCACGATCTGCGGGCTGGCCGGGTCGTCCTTGATCTTGCGGCGCAGGTTCTTCACATGCGAGTCGACGGTGCGCTCATAGCCTTCGAATTCATACCCCCGCACCCGGTTGATCAGCTCATACCGCGAGTACACCCGGCCCGGCGCGGCGGCCAGCGCCACCAGCACCCCCCACTCGGTCGGCGTCAGGTCGATCACCGTGCCCCGGACCGTTGCCCGGCGGCGCGGCTCGTCGATGACCAGAATCCCATCGCCGTAGCTGGCGGCTGCCTGCTCGGTGGCCGGGGCGCCGCGGCGCAAGATCGCCTGCACCCGCAGCGCCAGCTCCCGCGGGCTGAACGGCTTGGTCACGTAGTCATCGGCGCCGAGTTCCAGCCCGGCGATCCGGTCCTCCTGCGCGCTGCGCGCGGTCAGCATCAGGATCGGCACCGGCGCTGCGCTGCGCAGCTCGCGGGCGACTGTCTCCCCGGGCACGTCCGGCAGTCCCAGGTCCAGCACGACCAGGTCCGGGGACGCGGACGCCGCCAGTGTGATCGCCTCCGCGCCCGATCCGGTGGACAGCACCGTCAGCCCGGCCCGCTCCAGATAGGAGCGGACCAGCTCGCGCAGTTTCCGCTCATCCTCCACCAGCAGCACCGTCGCTGCCATCGCCGCCCACCTGCCTTCCGCCGGCCCGGCTGTCCGCCCGCACGCAGCCTCTATGATCCGCGCGCCCGCGCGTCGCCGCCAGCCCGGGGCGACGTCCAGGCCGCGCGGGCGCCTGGTGCCTCGAGCATGGCGGCAGGGCGTCCGCCAGGGCGAGGCTCAGCCGGCGTCCTGGGCCAGCGGCAGGATCAGGGTGAACTGGGCGCCCTGGCCTGGCTCGCTGGCCAGCTCTATGCTGCCCCGGTGGGCGCGGGCCAGTTCGGCGGCTACCGCCAGGCCGATGCCGCTGCCGGCGGTGCCCGCTGCCCCGGTGCCGCGCCACAGCCGGTCGAACACGTGGGGCTGGTCGGCGGGGGCAATTCCCGGCCCGCTGTCGCTGACCTCCAGCCTGGCCTTG
>JASHQP010000472.1 GCA_030039095.1 Streptosporangiaceae bacterium | reverse complement strand
CTGGCCAGGGCGCTGCTGGCCGACCCGGACCTGCTGATCCTGGACGAGCCGACCGCCCACCTCGACCCGGAGGCCGCCGCGGCGCTGACCGCGGACCTGCTGGCCGTCACCGCGGGCCGGTCCACCCTGCTGATCACCCACGACCTGACCGGCCTCGAGCAGGTCGACGAGATCGTCGTACTGGACCGGGGGAGGGTTGTGCAGCGCGGCACCCACCGCGAGCTCGCCCAGGCGGATGGTCCCTATCGCCTGCTGCGTGCCCAGGCCTAGCGGCACCGCCGTCCGCTGGCTCGAGCTGGGCACTCACCTCCCAGGGATGACGACATCTGCCGGCGGGCCCAGCAGACTGCCGCGATGGCAGCAGTAGCGGGCTGACCGGGCGCACCGGCCGCTCCGGGCGCACCTGCTGCCAGCGGGGGGCTTGCCGATGTCGCTACCGATCCAGGACTACGGGCTGATCGGCGACCTGCATACGGCGGCGCTCGTCGGCAGGGACGGATCGATCGACTGGCTCTGCCTGCCCAGGTTCGACTCCGAGGCATGCTTCGCCGGCCTGCTGGGGGAGGACCGGCACGGGCACTGGCGGATCGGGCCGCCCGGCGCCAGCCGCGTGGAGCGCCGCTACCGCCCCGACACGCTGGTGCTCGAGACCGAGTTCAGCGTGGGCTCGGGGACCGCCCGCCTGGTCGACTGCATGCCGCCGCGCGAGTCCGACCCGGTGCTGGTCCGGATGATCGAGGGCGTCAGCGGCACCGTTGACCTGCGGATGTCGCTCACCGCGGCGTTTGAATATGGTTCCGCGGAAGGACGGGTACACCGCCACGCCGGGGCTCACCGGATCGTCGCCGGGTCGGAGACCCTGTGGCTGTTCGGCCCGGCGCACGTGCGCCGGGCCCGCGGCACCGCGACCGCGGAGCTCACGGTCAGCCAGGGCGACAAGGTGCCGTTCGCCGTGGTCTGGCGCAGCTCACGCGACGACCCGCCGGACCCGCCGCTGGTCCCCGCGCTGATCGAGGCGACCGAGCGCTGGTGGCGGGACTGGGTGGCGGGCCTGACGTACGAGGGCGAGTGGCGCGAGGCGGTGATCCGGTCCCTGATCACGGTCAAGGCCCTCACCTACGCGCCGACCGGCGGCGTGGTGGCCGCGCCGACCACCTCGCTGCCGCAGCAGGCGTCCGGCTCCCGGAACTGGGACTACCGGTACTGCTGGCTGCGGGACGCCGCCGCCGCGATCCGGGTGCTGCTCCGCGCCGGGGCGCTCGGCGAGGCCGTCGGCCTGCTCGACTGGATGAGCCACGCGGTGGCCGGCAAGCCGTCCTTCGTGCAGGAGCTCTACGGCCTGGCCGGGGAGCGCCGGCTGCCGGAGATCGAGCTCGAATGGCTGCCCGGCTACGAGGGCGCGCAGCCGGTCCGGATCGGCAACGCGGCGACCGCGATGCCGCCGCCGGACGTCTTCGCCGAGGTGCTCGCCGCACGGCTGGCGATCCGGATGGCCGGCCGCAACGGCTCGCACGACCCCTGGGACGCCGACGAGCTGCTCACCCACCTGGAAGCCACGTGGCGCCGGCCGGACGCGGGGATATGGGAGGTTCGCGGCCCGGCGCGGCAGTTTGTGCACTCCAAGGCCATGGTCTGGGCGGCCGCCGACGCCGCCGTCAAGATGATCGAGCGGTTCGGCGACCCCGGGCGGGCCGACCGGTGGCGTGCGCTGCGCGCGGCGGTCAAGGCCGACGTGCTGGAGCGGGGTTACGACACCAGCGCCGCGACGTTCGTTCAGGCCTATGAACACCCTGGTGCGGACGCCAGCTTGCTTCGCCTGGGCCCGCTGGGATTCCTGTCGCCCGGCGACGAACGGCTGCGGGGCACGCTGTCAGCCATCGAGCACGCGCTGGACCGCGGCGGGGTGCTGCTGCGGTACGAGCGGGACCCGGGGGACAGCGTGGACGGGATGCCGCCGCCGGACGGCGGCTACCTGCCCGCCACGTTCTGGCTCGCGCAGTGCGCCGCGATGATGGGGTGCGGCGAACGGGCGCGCCAGGTGTTCGGCCGCCTGCTCGAGCTGCGCAACGACGTGGGTCTGCTGGCCGAGGAGTACGACCCGCTGCGCACCCGGCTGGCCGGCAACTACCCGCTGACCGCCAGCCACGTCGCGCTGGCCGAGGCCGCCGCGGCCCTCGACGCGCGCAGCGCCCGGCAGCTGACCGGCAGCTGACCGGCAGCGAGCGAGGCCTGGTCCGGTTACACACGACGAAGCTCCGGCCATAGGTGGCCGGAGCTTCGCCCGGGCGTGGATGGCGTCGCCGGTCAGGCGACCCTGTGCCTGCCCATCGTCGCGAGCGCCCAGATGATGAACACGTTCAGGGCGATCATGATGATCCCCCAGATCGGGTACCACGGCAGGAACATGAAGCTCGCGATCCCGTAGAGCACGGCGAGCACGATGCCCACGACCCTGGCCCATGTCATGCCGAGGAGCAGGCACGCGCCTGCCGCGAAGATCAGCGCCCCGAGGATCAGCTGCGCGAGCCCCCGGCCCCAGGGGCCGACGACGAACACGTAGCTCGGGTGCACGGTGTAGAAGGCACCGTGGATGAGCCCAACGATCCCCTGGAAGAAGCCCACCAGGCCCGAGAAGATCATCAGTACCGCGGCCAGGGTTGCGCCACCGAACGACGCCGCGGCCGAGCCCTCGTGCCGGTCGTAGCCGGCCGACTCCCGGTATCCCTCCTGGTAGCCGGTGCTCCGGTGCGCCCCGGCACGCTGGCCGGGCACGCCGCTGCCGGTCTGCTCGGTCTGGCCCGTCGTTTCGGTGCCGGCCGTCCCGGTTGGTCGCTCCTGTGCACTGCTCATGAGCAGCCCCCTTTCTCGCCGGCCGCTAGTCGCGGCTCCGGCCCCGCGTGCGCCGTGTGCCGTTCCCCGGGCGGCGTGCGGGTTGCCTGCTGTCCCAGTGCGTAACCGGATGTGCCCGGTGTCCTACAGCAAGTGACGCTACGGAGAGTGGGCGAGGCCCGGCATCATCCGGACGGGGTGATCACGATTGCGGGGCTGCTGCGGGGGGTAAGCGGGCCACTGGAGCGCGGCGGGCGCGTCGCCGCCCGGGCGCCGGCTGGGTGCTGCCCGGGGTGGGCACGGGATCTGCGCGCCCGCGGTACTGGCTGCGCCAGCCGGCTGCCCCGCAGGGCGTCCTGGCCTCGATGGCGCCACGCTAGAGGCATCTGGGCAGGTCAGCGTCACCCTGGCCGGGTGAAGCGATCCGGCCGCCCGGCGGTTGGCGGCGGTCAAGTCCGGGTACGGCGGGTCAGAGGGTTGCGAACCGCACATACGGCCTGCAGGGCACGGTCTCGACCGTTCGCTCGTTCCGGCAGACCGATTGCCCGACGGGGGAAGGGCATGTCGACAACGACCAGCGGGCCCGCTGCTGCGCGCCGGGCGAAGGCGGCCGACGGCGGGCCGGAGCTTCTCGCTGACAAGCTGCAGATACCGCAGCTGAGCCTGGCCATCTTGCGCCGCGGCCGCGTGATCGACCTGGTCGAGCGCGCGGTGAGCCACCGCGTGACCGTGGTATCCGGGCCGGCCGGGGCGGGGAAGACCGTCGCCTGCGGATCGTGGGCGTCGGCGGCCCAGGCGAGCCGCCGGGTCGCCTGGCTGACGCTCGACGCCGACGACCAGGATCCGGCGCGGTTCTGGGGATACGTCCAGGCCGCTCTCGAGGGCGCCGGCGCCGTTCCCGGCGACGCGG
Organism: Streptosporangiaceae bacterium; assembly: GCA_030039095.1. The sequence goes on along the minus strand of JASHQP010000472.1, from coordinate 939 downwards.
CGCAGGCACTGCGGGATGCGGCGACCGACGGCCTCCCGATGCGGGTGGCCGAAGCGGCCCAGCAGCTGACCGAGCCGGCCACGCTGGTACTCGACGACGTGCACGAACTCACCGGCGGGCCGGTGCTGGCCGGCCTCGACCTGCTGATCCGGCACGCCCCGCCGACGCTGCGGGTGATCCTGAGCGGGCGCTGTCCGCCCCGGCTCCAGCTGGCCAGGCTGCGCGTGTCCGGTGACCTGGCCGACGTGACCGCGGCCGACCTCGCCTGCACGGCCGACGAGGCGGACGCCTACTTCGCGATGCTCGGCCTGGACGTGGACGCGTTCGCGCGCGACGAATTGCTCCGGCGGACCGAGGGCTGGATGACCGGGCTGCGGCTGGCGGCCATGGGGGCCCGCAGCCAGATGCGGGAAAGCGGCCGGATCACCGACATCGCCGGGGACGAGCCGCTGGTCACCGACTACCTCTGGGACGAGGTGCTCGGCAGGCAGCCCGCCGAGATCCGGTTGTTCATGCTGCGCACCAGCGTCACCGAGCAGATGTCGGGCGACCTTGCCGACGCGCTGACCGGCGAGCCGGGCGGCGGCCGCACGCTGGAGCGGCTCAGCAGGGAAAACAGCTTCGTCGAGGCGATCGGCAGCGACCGCGCCGGGTATCGCTACCACCCGCTGCTGCGCGACGTGCTCGCCGCGGAGCGGGCCAGGGAGATCCCGCACGAGGTCCCGATCCTGCTGCGCCGGGCCGCGCGCTGGCACGCAGCGCACGACCAGGCCATCGACGCGCTGCGCAGCGCCGCCGAGGCGGGGGACTGGGACTACGCGGCGCACATGCTGGCCGAGGCCGGCATAGCGGCGCTGGTGCGCAGCGGGGCGGCGACGCTGGAGCAGGTGCTCGCGCTGTTCCCGGCGGAGCACCGCGCCGACGACGCCGCCGTGGCAG
>JASHQP010000471.1 GCA_030039095.1 Streptosporangiaceae bacterium | reverse complement strand
TCAGGGCCTGCCCGGGGCCGTCGGCGCTGGCCACGGTGATGCCCGGCCTGGCCCGGCGCATCGCCGCGGAGATCAGCGCGGTCATCTCGCCGGGTGCGCGGCCCCGCTTGTCCTCGTCCTCGTAGATGACGACCCGGCCGAACCACGCGGCGATCGCCTCGGCGGTCGCGGCGACCAGGTCGTCCCGCCGGTCCCCGGGAAGGGTGATCGCGGCCACCGGCTCGCCGCCCCAGACATTGCAGACCATGCGCCCGGTCGCGTGCAGTGCGGGAGCGTTGTGGCCGTAGTCCACGATCACGGGGCCGCCGGCCGCCAGGTAGACGTTGCCCCGGCCCGGGTTGGACTCATCCGGGGTGAACGCGGCGAGCGCGCGCCTGATGTCCTTGGCGCTCACCCCGGCGGCCCGGCAGGCCGCCACCGCGGCGAGCGCGTTGGCCACCAGGTGCCGGGCGAGCCCGCCGAACGAGCCGGGCAGCTCAGCGACACCGAGCATCACCCGCTCCCTGTCGGCCTCGGCCTCCACGATCTGGCCGTCGCGCAGCTGATAGGTGATCCCTCCGGCCCGCCGGTGCCGCTCGATCACCTCGCCGCCGTCCAGGCTGAAAAACCTGATCACCGGGGCGTGCCTGCGCACGCGCGGCCGGCCGGCGATCGCCGCCACCGCCGGCTCGTCGGCGTTGAGCACGACAGTCCCACCGTCGTGGATCTCCTCCGCGATCAGCGCCTTGACGCCGATCAGCTGATCGAGGTCGTCGACGCCGTCGGTGCCCAGGTGATCGGCGGCGATGTTGGTGATCACGGCGACGTCGGCCTTGTCGTATCCGAGACCCCGCCGGATGATGCCGCCGCGCGCGGTCTCGAGCACGGCGGCTTCGACGCTGGTGTCGTCGAGCACCATCTCGGCGGAACGCGGGCCCGAGGCGTCCGCCTCGTAGACCAGCCGGCCGCCGGAGTAGACGCCGTCCGTGCTCGACATGCCGACCCTCAGCCCTGCCTGGCGCAGGATGTGGCCGATCATGCGGACGGTCGTGGTCTTCCCGTTGGTCCCGGTGACCGCGATGACCGGGATCCGGGACGGGGTGCCGGGCGGATACAGGCTGTCGATCACCGCGCCCGCCACGTCCCTCGGGCGCCCCTCGGCCGGGGACAGGTGCATCCGCAGCCCGGGAGAGGCGTTGATCTCGAGCACGGCGCCGGCGCCGCCGGGGGCAAAGGGCGCCGAGATGTCGGCCAGCCGCACGTCGATGCCGCACACGTCGAGCCCGACGACGGCCGCGGCGCGACGGCACATGTCGGCGACGTCCTCATGCACGAGGTCGGTGACGTCCTTGCTGGTCCCGCCCGTGGACAGGTTCGCGTTCCGGCGCAGCGTGACGACCTGGCCGCTGGCCGGGACCGAGCTCACATCCAGCCCCTGCGCCGCCAGGTGCGCGGTGGCGGCGGCGTCGAGCCGGAGCTTCGTCAGCTCGCGCGAGTGGCCGTCGCCGCGGCTCGGGTCGGCGTTCACCCGCTCGGCGAGCTCGCGGATGTCGCTGCTGCCGTCGCCGGTCACCGAGGCCGGCCGCAGCTCCGCCGCGGCCACGACCCGGCCGTCCACGACGAGCACCCGGTAGTCGGTCCCGGGCACGAACCTCTCCACGATGACTCCGCCGTGCTCGCCCGCCGCCTGCTTGTAGGCCTCGGCCGCGTCGCCGGCCGTGGTCACGCCCACGATCACGTTCGTGCCGTGACTGCCGGCCCGCGGCTTGACGACCACCGGGCCGCCGAGGGCCTCGAGGGCCGCGGCCGCTTCCTGCTCGCTCCAGGCGACCACGCCGCTGGGCACCGGGATGCCGGCGTCGGCCAGCAGCCGCTTGGCGAGCACCTTGTCGGCGGCGATGTCGACGCCGATCACCGACGTCTGCTCGGTCAGCGCCGCGCACACGAGCCGTCGGTGGCGGCCGTAGCCGAGCCTGAGCATGCTCAGGCCGCCAACCCGGCGGACCGGGATCCCGCGGCGCCGGGCCGCGGCGGCGAGCGCGGCGGTGCTCACCCCGAGATGCTCGCGCTCCACCACAGCGGAGATCCTGGCCAGCTCGCCCGACGGGTCTCCAGCCCGCCCGGCGAGGACGTCCTCGACCACGGCGATCGCGGCCCTGAGCAGGTCGGCGGGAACCTCGGAGTCCGCGGGCTCGTCCTGCGGGCATTCCATCATGACGTCGTAGCGGCCTTCGGCGCCCGCCCGGATCGTCCGGCCCAGGTGCACGTCCCGGCCGGCCAGGCCGGACAGTTCCAGCGCCACGTGCTCGGTCACGTGGCCGAAGTAGGTGCCGCGCGCCATCGCCGCCAGGAAGCCCCCCGGCCGGCCCGCTGCGCAGTGATGCTCGGCGAGGCCGGGCAGCGTGGCGGCGAGCCGCTCCGCGAAGGCCGGGAAATCCGTCGTTTCCCTGCAGGCCAGCTCCTCGAGCTCGATCCGTGCCAGGCTGACGGGCATGGCGGCGAAAACGTTCGGGCCGCTCAGATGACGCAGGTCTTCCAGGCGCACGTGACGCTCCCGTTGGTGGGTGGGCCCTGGCGGGTGGGCGGGGCCAGTCAGTACCGGTCGTGCGCGGGCCCGATGGTGGCCTCGCGCGCCTCGACGTTGAAGATGCATCCGGGCGGCAGCAGGTGCAGGCGCACCCCGAACATCGTGATCGGGTCGTCGTCCCCGGCCGGGTGAACGACCGTGGCCTGCCCCCCATCGGCGACGGTGACGACGCCGCTGCCCAGCACCTCGAAGGCGTTGCTCTCGACAAGGACCCCGGTGTTCTCGTCGATGCCGACGCCCAGATAATCAGGATCCAGCGCGACCGCGCTCAGCAGCCGGGGAAGCCTGCCCCGCTCGCCGAAGTGCATGTCGATGAGCATTTTCGGGATCAGCCCGAGCCCCGGCCCGGTTCGCACCGCCGCGGCGGATACATCCGGCCGCTCACCGCCGAGGATCATCGTGCGGCCCATGGCGGTTGCCCCGGCGCTGGTTCCGGCGATCACCAGGCCCTCGGCCCGGTGCCGGTCGAGGAGGATCTCGTTGATCCGGGAGCCGACCAGGGTGCGCAGCCGCGACTGGTCGCCGCCGCTGACGAAGACGCCGGTCGCATCCTGAATGATCTTGGCCGCGTCGTCGCCGTCGGCGTCGGACCTGCCGCGCAGCCGCAGCGGGACGGTCCGGTCGGCGCCGAGCCTGCGGAACACACGCTCGTAGTCGGCGTGCACCTCGTCCGGTGCGCCCGTGGCGGTCGTGACCAGCACGATCCGGGCTGCCTCCCCGCCGCAGAGCTCTACGAACCGCTCCAGCAGCGGGGCTCCGTGGCACCGGTCCTCGGCGCCCCCGATGATGAGCAGGCGGCCGGGATCGCCGCTATGGCCCCCGTCGTCGTCCTCCACCCCTCCTCCTCGACGGAGTAGTTACCCTCCGTGTCCTCCTATGAACCAGAAGCAACCACTGACGCATCAGGGCCTGAACGGGTAATAACGGCCTAATCGGCCGAAGCCTTGCGTCCCGTACGTGGCTTTCGGGCAGCATGAGGGGCGTATCGTCCGCTCGATACTGCAGGCCGGGACGCCGCTGGGCCGTGTCCGGTAGATCATCGGAGGGTCCTGGCCGGCCTGTGGCTTCGCCGGGGTAATTGCGGGCGCACCAAAAGGCCGTCTGCGTCAGGCCGAAACTCGCCTGCTGACCAGAATCAGTGAAGCTGGCCCATGAAAAACCGGCATATCAGGCATTCAAGGCATCCTGCCGCGAGGGCCCGACGGGGCGCAGTAGTGTCGCCGGCCCGTTGCTGCTGCTAGAGCGACAGCTACGGGCCGGCGACACTATGGCATGTCAAGATCCGCGAGACACGCCCTACTAGGCGTACCGGGTCGGCGGGACACCGATGAGCGCGGTGAACTCCCTCGTCAGGTGCGCCTGGTCCGAGTAGCCGAGATCGGCGGCGACCGCGGCCCAGTCGGTCACGTCGCCGCTGTCCGCGCGCTGCGCCGCCTCGTGCAGCCTGGCCCGGCGCATCACCCACTTCGGCCCGACGCCGACATACTCGCGGAACAGCCGCTGCAGCCTGCGCACCGACAGCCCGGACACCGCAGCGAGCTGGTCAACACGTTTCAGCGACGG
>JASHQP010000470.1 GCA_030039095.1 Streptosporangiaceae bacterium | reverse complement strand
GCGGCGGCGCCACCCGCCGCGGTGCCAGCTCCGGGCCGGTGCCACGGCGACCGGGACCGCTGCGGCATCCGAAGACGCCAGCCCGGTCCCGGTCCGGATCCCGGCCCCGGCCACCTGGGTCACAGCATCCCGGCCTTGCGCAGCAGCGCGATCGCGGTGCTGCCGTCGCCGAGTTCCGGGATCGTGATCGCGTTCGGCTGGAGCCGGGCGAACGGCGTCTCCGGCGCGGCGGTCTGCACCCCGTCGTCGAGGGGGTATTCGAAGCTGATCGAGTGGGCGATGATCTCCTGCCCACGCCGGGAGACCAGGAACGCCAGGAACTTCTGCGCGTCGGCCTTGTTCTTCGACGACTTCAAGATGGCGGCACCGGAAACGTCGAGCACGTAGCCGGGGTCGCGGGGCGCGAAGTAGGTGATCTGCGAGTGCACGTTCGACGCACCGAGCTCGGCGCGCAGCCGGTACCAGTAGTACTGGTTGACCACCCCGAACGCGACGGCGCCGCGGTTGACCTCATCGGCGATGGTCTCGTTGTCGGGGTAGACGTGCTGCCCGGCGTTGGCCTTGATGCCCTCCAGCCAGCGGTAGGCGGCGGCCTGGCCGTAGGTGCGGGCGACCGAGGTGACGATCGGCTGGAAGTCGGTCTCCCCGGCGGCGAACGCCAGCTTGCCCTTGTACTTCGGGCTGGTGAGCTGCAGCACCGACGTGGGCAGCTGGGCTTTGCTGATCAGCGACGGGTTGTAGATCAGCACGCTGACCCGGGCGGAGACGCCGACCCAGTCGCCCTGCGGGGAGTTGTCCTTCGCCGGCGTGTGGGCCAGCGTCGAAGCCTCGACAGGGGCCAGCAGGCCCAGGCCCTGCAGGTATTCCAGCACCGGCGAGTTCTCGGTGTAGAACACATCGGCGACCGGGTGCGCCCGCTCGGCGAGGATCTCATCGGCGAAGGTGTCCTCGTCGTCGTAGCGGACGTTGACCCTGATCCCGGTCTGCTGCTCGAACGCGGTGACCAGCGACTGGGTGGTCTGCTCATGCTGGCCGCTGTAGAGGGTGATCGAGCCCTCGAGCGCCGCGCCCGACGCGCTCCCGCAGGCGGCGGCCAGCCCGGCGGTCATGGCCGTGACGGCCACGGCGGCGACGGCTGTTGCGACCCGGCGGCCGGCGCTGCGGCGGTGTGCTGCTCGTGCTGTATTCATCAGTTCGCTGCTCCTGGGCAGATGGCGTTGACGGCGGCCTCGGCCTTGGAGGCCGTCAGCGCGGCGGCGGTGTTCGCGGCGCCGTCGCTGCTGGCATAGGCCTCGTATGACGTGGCAAGCCGGCTCACCGCGTGGCGCAGCGCGGTGTCGGTGATCGTGAGCTGGCGCAGCGGCAGGACCTGCGCCTGCGCGTAGCCGACGGGGTCGGCGGTGGGGTCCGGCCCGTCGGACAGCACGTCGGCAACCGACGTGCACTGCCGCTGCATCGCCGACCCGTACAGCGCCGTCGATGACGTGGACACGGGCGAGGAGCTGCACGCGGCCAGGAACGCCGCGGTCGCGGCGCCGGCCGCGAGCAGCGTGAGCGGTCTGCGCCGGGCGCTGCGGCGCGGGGATGTCAGGTGCACGATGGCCAGTCACTCCTTCTGCTCATTTGTGTTGTCAGGTCGATCACCGCTCCTCCCGAGGGGCCGGAACGGGACGGACGCGGGTCAGCCCAGCAGCGTCCGGCCGATGTAGTCGCCGGGCCCGGACGTGCCGGGCGGCACGGCGAACACGGCGTTGGCGGTGTGGGTGGTGAACTGGTTCAGCTGGTCGGCCTCGGCCAGCCGGGTGAAGATCGGCAGGAAACCGGTGCGGGGGTCCTTCTGGTAGGCCAGGAACAGCAGCCCGGCGTCGTATTCGAGGGCCTGGCGCCACGGCGGCCATCGTTCGGTGAACGGGGTGGTGCCGTTGTTGTAGGAAAAGGCGCGGCGCACGATCACCGCGCCGTTGTTGGTCTGCGGCGCGGCCAGCCGCACGTGCGCGTCGGCCGGGATGACCGGGCTGCCCTGGGCGTCGCGCCTGCCCAGATCCAGCGGGGAGAACTCGCCGCTCTGGCCGAGCGGGGCGCCGCTTAGCTTCTGCCGGCCGATCACCTGTTCCTGCAAGCCGGGCGCCAGCCGGTCCCAGTGCTCCAGCGTGATCCGGATCCGCCGGTACACCAGGTAGCTCCCGCCGTGCATCCAGCCCGGCCCTTCCGGCCCCGCCCACAGCGTGGCCTGCAGGTCAGCCGGGGGATGCAGATTGGAATTCATCGTCCCGTCCTTGAAACCCATCAGGTTGCGCGGCGTCCCGCCGGTGTTATCCGGCGAGAACCCCAGCTGCGTCCACCGCAGCGTCGCCACATCCGGCGCGACTCGCGCGATGCTGCGCACCGCATGAAACGCCACTTGCGGGTCATCCGCGCAGGCCTGCAAGAACAGATCGCCGTAGCTGTCGGCCGTGGCTATCTCATCGCCGGCGAAGTGCGGCAGGTCGATCAGTGCCTCCGGCAGCCGACCGGAGATCCCGAAACGATCCTTCCCCTCAGCCGTGACAAACAGGGACCGGCCGAACCCGACGGTGAGAGTGAGCCGGTTCGGGCCCAGCCCATAGGCCTCCAGCGAGTCGTCGGTGGTCGACCCGCCGGTCGCATCGGCGTAGGCATCAGCGCCCCCGCCGCCGGGCGGAGTGAAGATCGGCACGGTGACCGACTGGCCGGCCACCAGGAAACTCGCCAGCGATGTCCACTCGATGAGCAGGGCCCTAAGGTCGCCGGGGTCGCTGGTGGTCAGGTCGAACGCCGCCAGAACGGTCTGACGCTGGGTGCCGGTCACGATGCCGGCCTGGTGCTTGCCAGAGAACGGCTCCGTCTGGCCGGCCGTGTCCGCGGACGCGTCGGCAATCGCGTGGCCCGCGAAACCGCCGGCCAGCCCGCCAGCGACAGCTCCCGCGCCCGCCAGCAGGCCTGTGCGCAGCAGCGACCGCCGCCGAGGGCCACGCCGGGCCGGCC
>JASHQP010000469.1 GCA_030039095.1 Streptosporangiaceae bacterium | reverse complement strand
CGCTGAGCAGGCCCAGCGCGATCACGCCGAGCTGCAGGACGCCGTGTCCGGCCGCGAGGAGGGCAGGGCCGACCTTTCCGCCACGCACGACATGGCGACGGCCGTGCTGGCGCAGGCCGCCGACCGGGTGACGAGGCTGCGCGCCGCCGAGCACGAGGCCAGCGATGCCAGGGCCGCGCTGCGTGCGCGCACCGAGGCTCTGCAGGAGGCGATCTGGCGTGGCGCCGACGCGTCGGGTGCGCTGCTGGCCGAGCCGGGCAAGTTCGCCGGGGTGCTCGGCTCCGTGGCCGACCTGCTGACCGTGCAGGACGGAGCGGCCGACGCGATTGCAGCGGCGCTCGGCACCGCGGCAACGGCCGTGGCCGTTGCCGACCTCGACGCGGCCGTGAAGATTCTCACCACGCTGAAGGGCGACGACGCCGGGCAGGCGGCGCTGATGATCGCCGCCGACCGCTCGCGGCCCGGGCGGCCGGAGGGGCCGGACGGGCCGGACGGGCCGGATGCCTGGGGCTGGGCCCGGGAGATCGCGGCGCGCCATTCCGTCCCTTTCTCGCTTGACCTGGTCAAGGCCCCGGCGGAGCTGGCCGAGGCCGTCGAGGCGCTGCTCGCCGGGATCCTCGTCGCCGATGATCTCCGGCAGGGGCTCGATCTCGTGCTCGAGGATCCTCGGCTGCGGGTGGTGACCAGGGATGGCGACCTGATCGGCGCGCACTGGGCCCGTGGCGGATCGGCCGGGGCGCCGAGCCTGCTCGGGCTGAGTGCGGCGGCCCAGGACGCGGCCGGGCAGCTTGCCGAGGCCGAGCGCCGATGCCAGCGGGCCGAGCGGGAGCTTGCCGAGGCAGGCGAGGACGAGGGCTCGGCCCGGCAGGCGCTGGCCGAGGCGCTGGCCGCGCTGCAGGAGGCCGACGCTGCCACGGCCGCGACGTCCGGCAGGCTGGGCACCCTGTCCGGGGCAGCTCGCGCGGCCCAGGACGAGGCAGGGCGGCTGTCGGCCGCGATCGCGTCGGCAGAGCGTGCGCGGGGAAAGCACCTTGCCCAGCTCGCCGACCTGCAGGGCAGGCTCGCGGCCTGCGAGGCGGAGGCGCCGGAATCCCCCGAAGTCTCCGGTACCGGGGCAGAGCAACGCGCCGAGGAGTCACTCGCGCGCGGCCCGGTCGACAAGAATGCCCTCGCCGCGGCCGCGATGGCGGCGAGGAACGCCGAGATGGAGGCCAGGCTCGGTGTCCGGACGCTGGAGGAGCGGCTGCGCGCGGTCGCGGGCAGAGGTGACGCGCTCGCCGCCGCGGCGGCTGCGGAGCGGCAGGCCATCCAGCGCGCCAGGGAACGGGGCGAGCGGCGGGCGCGGGAAGCGGCGGTGGCCGAGGCGGTCGCGTCGGGGGCCACGATCGCCCTGGCTGCCATCGAGCGATCCCGGGCCATGGCGGACGCGGAGCGGCAGGCGGCCGAGCGGGCCAGCCACGGCCGCGACGAGAAGCTCAAGGCCGTGCGGGCCAGGCTTCGCGAGCTCACCGCCGAGCTCGAGACGGCGGTGAGCACCGCACACGGTGCCGAGATGGAGCGGGCCGCCCGCCGGATGAAGCTGGAGCAGGTTGCCGCGCGGGTGACGGAGGAGTTTGCGATCGACCCCGGGGTGCTGGTCGCGGAGTACGGCCCTGACGTCGAGATCCCCGGCGCCGACGAGGGCCAGATGCCGGCGCCCTACGACCGTGCGGTGCAGGAGAAGCGGGTCGCGTCCGCACAGCGCCTGCTCGATCAGCTCGGCAAGGTCAACCCGCTGGCTCTCGAGGAGTTCTCCGCGCTCGAGGAGCGGCACGCATTCCTGTCGACGCAGCTCGAGGACCTGAAGAAGACCCGGCGGGACCTGCTGACCGTGATCAAGGAAGTCGACGACCGGGTTCAGGAAGTGTTCGCGTCGGCCTACGAGGACACGGCCAGGGAGTTCGAGAACATCATCGGTCGGCTATTCCCTGGCGGGGATGGCAGGCTCATCCTCACCGAGCCCGACGACCTGCTCGTCACGGGCATCGAGATCGAGTGCAGGCCGCCGGGCAAGAAGGTCAAGCGGCTGTCGCTGCTGTCCGGCGGCGAGCGTGCGCTGACCGCCATCGCCTTCGTCGTCGCGATCTTCAAGGCCCGGCCGTCCCCGTTCTACGTCCTTGACGAGGTCGAGGCCGCGCTGGACGATGCGAACCTGCAGCGGCTGCTGCAGATCTTCTCCGAGCTCAGGGATACGTCACAGTTGATCATCGTCACGCACCAGCAGCGGACCATGGAGGTCGCGGACACGCTGTACGGGATCAGCATGCGGGGCGACGGTGTCTCCACGGTCGTCAGCCAGCGGCTGCGAGAGCCGGAGAGCGCCTGACCTGCCTGCGCGGTGGGCCGTGTAGGGGGAAGGGCGCGTGTAGGGGGAAGGGGCGGTGGGCGGGGGGTGTCTGGGAGACTGAGGCGGTCATGCTAGAGCTAATCATCATCGTCGTGGCCGTCGTCGTCGTGGTCGGCGGCGGCGGCACAACCTTGCTAGTCCGCTCCCGCCGCAGCGCCCGGCCCGCGGTAGGTCGCGCTACCGGCCGTGGCGGCGCTACGACGGCGCAGGCCGGGCCGGTGAGCGCCACCAGGACCGCCGAGCGCGGCGGGGCAGGCACCTCCACGGCACCGCCGCTGGAACCGGACACCGCGGCCCCGCCCGCCCGGACGGCTCCTCCCGCCGAGAAGCCGCCGCCGTCGGCCGGGCGTCTGGTCCGGTTGCGCAGCAGGCTGGCGCGGTCCCAGTCCGCGCTGGGCGGCGCCCTGCTGGGTCTGCTGTCCTCCGGCCGCCTGGACGATCAGACGTGGGAAGAAGTCGAGGACACGCTGATCACGGCCGACATGGGGGTCGCGCCAGCCCGGCAGCTCGTGGAGGAGCTGCGCACCGACGTGAAGGTGGAGGGCACCAGGGACGCCGAGTCGGTCAGGTCGCTGCTGCGAACCCTGCTGCTCGAGCAGGTCGGCACGGAGATGGACCGGTCGCTGCACACGGCACGGCACGGTGACCGTCCGGCCGTCGTGCTTGTCGTCGGCGTCAACGGGACCGGGAAGACGACGACGGTCGGCAAGCTTGCGCGTGTGCTGATCGGGGACGGGCAGACCGTGCTGCTCGGCGCGGCGGACACGTTCCGCGCCGCGGCCGCCGACCAGCTGCAGACGTGGGGCGACCGGGTGGGCGCCCAGACGATCCGGTCCGCCCGGGAGGGCGCCGACCCGGCGAGCGTGGCGTTCGACGCGGTCAACGCCGGCATCGAACGCGGGGTTGACGTTGTCATTGTGGATACGGCCGGACGGCTGCACACCAAGGCCGGCCTGATGGACGAGCTCGGCAAGATCAAGCGCGTGATCTCCAGGCACGCGACGGTCGACGAGGTGCTGCTCGTGCTCGACGCCACGACGGGCCAGAACGGCCTGCGCCAGGCGCGCGTGTTCGCGGAGGTCGTCGACGTCAGCGGGGTCGTGCTCACCAAGCTGGACGGCACGGCCAAGGGCGGGATCGTCGTCGCGGTCCAGCGCGAGCTCGGTGTGCCGGTGAAGCTGGTCGGCCTCGGAGAGGGCCCCGACGACCTGGCTCCGTTCGAGCCCGAGGTCTTCGTCGACGCGATCATCGGCACCTAGGCTGTGTCCCGTAGCATCGGAGGGTCCTGACCGGCCTGTGGCGTCGCCGGGGTAAATACGGGCGTGCCAAAAAGGCCGTGTGCGTCGAGCCGGAACTCGCTTGCTGACCAGAATCAGTCAAGTCGGCTCATCAAAAACCGGCATATCAGGTATTCAGGGCATCCTGCCGCGGGGGGCCCGGCGGGGCGCAGTAGTGTCGCCGGCCCGCTGCTGCTCCTAGAGCGACAGCTACGGGCCGGCGACACTATGGCATGTCAAGATCTGCAAGACACGCTCCAGCGCGTATCGGGCGTCACGGCTTATCTGGGCATCTGCCGTCGGCCGGTCAGCAGCTCTTGAGGCGAATTTCTGCAATCGCTCGGTCACTTTACGGTTACATGTATGAGTCAGACGGTCGGGCGATATATCCTGCAACTAGCCGGATGCAAATTGCGTTAGGCTCGTCCCTTCCCGGGGGAGGATCGTTGGATACTGCGCGTCTGAGGGAGAGCTTCGCCCGTGTCGCCATGCACGGCGACGAGGCCACGATCGTCTCGGACGTCGAGGACACCGGCCCGCTCACCGAGTTCCCTCAGACATTAGGACGCGACCACAGGAAAGCCGGGACGATCGCCGCGCCCTACGAGCCCGTTGGCAACAGCCTCCTCGCCACCCTGGCCCACTTCAGCGGGCCCGCCCGGACACCCGAGCTCGCCGCCGACTGGGTGGAGGCCAATGGCCTCGTGGCGAAGGCCACGACCGAGCGGCTTTCGCCGCTGGGCGTCCCCGCAACCCAGGTTCACGTCGAAGATTTCGGTTGGAGCGAGCCGTGTCCGTAATCTCACGAACCGACAACAGGCTGACCCCTGACGTGGTGCAGGCTGTCGCGTTCCCGTCCGCGCGGCTCGGCCGACGTGGGCTCGACGAAGAGCACGTCAGGGCGTTCTGCGGTCAGGTCGAGAGAGAGCTGGTCCGGCTCTTCAACGAGCGGACGGCGCTGGCCGATGAGGTTCAGCGGCTGCGGCGCCGGGTGCTCGGCCTGTCCGGCGATGACGCCGAGGCCGGCTGCCAGCAGGACGACGCGCACGTCCAGGCGGTGCGGATCCTCTCCAAGGCGCAGCAGACCGCCGACAACTACGTGGCCGACGCTCAGGAGTACAGCAGGCAGCTTGCGCAGGACGCCAGGCGCCGCAGGGACGAGATGCTGACCGCGGCCAGGAAGCACGCAGCGGTCATGCTGGAGGAGGCGCACGCCGAGGCCAGCAGCGCGGCGGAGGCCGCTCTCGTGGCCCCGAGGACGCAGCCGCCGGACCCCGATCGCCGGGAGCTCGAGGCGGAGCTTGCCTACCTGCGTACGTTCAGCGACGTGTACCGCACTCACCTGCACGCCTACCTCGACGCGCTGCTGCGCAACGTCGAGGAGTGGGAACGCGCCGAGAAGACCTCCCTGACCGCCGCCAGGGCCAGCCTGCCCCACCTCCCGCAGAATCCGCAGCCTGCGCCGCCGACCGGATAGCCTGGAACACGGGCCAGTGCGATGTGCACGCCGCGGGCAGGACGAGCCGGGGCTGGGCGTCCAGCACGTGCCCGTTGACTGACAGGCCATGCGCGAGGACGGCAGCCAGACGTGTTCGAGACACTTTCCGATCGGCTCACCAAGGTCTTCTCGTCCCTGCGCGGGCAGGGACGGCTATCCGCTGCCGACATCGACGCCACCACCCGCGAGATCAGGATCGCGCTGCTGGAAGCCGATGTCGCGCTGCCGGTGGTACGGCAGTTCATCGCGCGCGTCAGGGAGCGGGCATCCGGGGCCGAAGTCTCCGAGGCCCTCAACCCCGCGCAGCAGGTCATCAAGATCGTAAATGAGGAGCTCATCGAGATCCTCGGCGGTGAGGCGCGCCGGCTGCGGTTCGCCAAGGTCCCGCCGACGGTGATCATGCTGGCGGGACTCCAGGGAACCGGCAAGACAACGGTCGCGGCCAAGCTGGCGCTGTGGCTGCGCCAGCAGGGCAACACCCCGATGATGGTGGCCGCCGACCTGCAGCGGCCCAACGCGGTCCAGCAGCTGCAGGTCCTCGGCGAGCGCGCCGCGGTGCCGGTCTTCGCCCCGTCGCCGGGTAACGGCGTCGGGGATCCCGTCGAGGTGGCCCGGGCTTCGATCGACGAGGCCAAGCGCCGGATGTAGAACATCGTCATCATCGACACCGCGGGCCGGCTCGGCATCGACGAAGAGATGATGCAGCAGGCCGCCGCGATCAGGGACGCGGTCGGCCCGGACGAGATCCTGTTCGTCGTCGACGCCATGATCGGGCAGGACGCGGTGACGACCGCGCAGGCGTTCCTCGACGGCGTCGGCTACGACGGCGTGGTCCTGACCAAGCTCGACGGTGACGCACGCGGCGGCGCCGCCCTGTCCATCGCCCAGATCACCGGCCGCCCGGTCATGTTCGCGTCGTCGGGGGAGAAGCTCGAGGACTTCGATCTCTTCCACCCGGACCGGATGGCGTCCCGCATTCTCGACCTCGGCGACATCCTCACGCTGATCGAGCAGGCCGAGCGGACGTTCGACCAGGATCAGGCCGCCTCGATGGCCGAGAAGCTGGCCTCGGGCGAGGGCTTCACGCTCCAGGACTTCATCGAGCAGCTGGCCATGGTGCGCAAGCTCGGGCCGATCGGCAACCTCCTCGGCATGCTGCCCGGAGCCGCCCAGAACCGGGAGATGCTCAGCCAGATCGAGGACAAGGATCTGGACCGTGCGGAGGCGATCGTGAACTCGATGACGCCTGCGGAGCGCCAGAACCCGAAGATCATCAATGGCTCACGGCGGGCGCGGATCGCCGGTGGCTCGGGTGTCACGGTCGGCGAGGTGGGTTCACTCATCACCAGGTTCCTCGAGGCCCAGAAGATGATGCGGCAAGTGATGGGCATGCCGGGCATGGGGCGCGGCGCGCGGAAGGCCGCCCGCAAGGGGAAGAAGAAGTCCAAGGGCGGGCGTCCCGGGTCGGGCGGCGTGGCGGCGCGGCCCGCGGCAGGGCCCGCCGGGCTTCCCGGCGGCAAGGGGCCGGTGCTCCCGGGCTCCATCCCGGGTCTGCCCGACGGATTCGGAATGGGCGACGGCGGATTCAAGCTCCCTCCAGGACTTGGCCCTCAGCCGAGTCTGCCGCCGGGGCTGCGCGGCCCCGTGCCCAACCGCCGTGGCCGCCCGGGCAAGAAGGGAAGGTAGCCTGCGCGCTGCCCGCGGCAGCGGCCCTGTGGGGGCAGGGACGTGGGGGGCAGACGTGCGGGGGCAGGGGTCGTGGGCACGGATGGACGCTTCACCCCGGCACATCTGGCAGAATGTGAGCGCGACGGCGGCTTCGCGGGGCCCTCTCTCACCCGCTCGGCCGCTTCCGATCGGCGGTGCCGCCAGTTCCTCACCTGACGCTCGTGCCGCCAGCCAATCAACGTTTGGGAGAAGACCGCACCCGTGGCTGTAAAGATCAAGCTGAAGCGCCTGGGCAAGATCCGGGCGCCGTACTACAGGATCGTGGTCGCCGATTCCCGCACCAAGCGGGACGGGCGGGCGATCGAGGAGATCGGCAAGTACCACCCGAAGGCAGAGCCGTCGTTCATCGAGGTCAACTCGGAGCGCACGCAGCACTGGCTGTCCGTGGGAGCGCAGCCGACCGACCCGGTCAGGAAGATCTTGGAGATCACCGGCGACTGGCAGAAGTTCAAGGGCCTGCCCGGTGTCGAGGGCACGCTGAAGACCGCGGCGCCCAAGGAAGACCGGAAAGAGATCTTCGCCGCCGCGGTGAAGGAGACCCTCGGCGACGCCGCCCCGACCCCGAAGGGGAAGGGCAGGTCCGCCAAGGATTCTGACGCGGCCGGCGACAAGGGCGGCAAGTCGGCGTCCAAGACCGAGCAGCAGAAGGCCGAGAAGCCCGCCAAGGCCAAGGCTGACCAGCCTGCCAAGGCCAAGGCCAAGGCCGATGACGAGGCCAAGGCTGACGGCGACGGCAAGGCCGCGGGCGACGGCAAGGCCAAGGACAAGGCCAAGAGCGCGAAGGAGGAGACCGCCGAGGCGGCCGCCGAGGCGCAGGAAGCCGAGGCCGACCCTGCCGCGGTGGCTGCCGACCCGGACTCTTCGGACGGGAACTGACGTGCTCGAAGAGGCCCTCGAGCATCTGGTCCGCGGGATCGTCGAATACCCCGACGACGTCCGCGTGGACAGCCGCGGGCTGCGCCGGGGCAGAGTCCTCGAGGTCCGCGTGCATCCAGACGACCTCGGCAAGGTCATTGGCCGCGGCGGGCGGACGGCCAGGGCGCTGCGGACCGTGATCGGCTCACTGGCCGGCAACGCGTACGTCAGGGTCGACCTCCTGGACGCTGACGAGATCCGCTAGCCAGGCATGCAGCTGGTCGTCGGCCGCATCGGTCGGCCGCACGGGATCCACGGTGACCTCACCGTGGAGGTGCACACCGACGAGCCGGACTCCAGGTTCGCGGCTGGCTCGGTTCTGGCAACCGAGCCAGCCGCGCGTGGCCCGCTGACCGTGTCGTCGCATCGGTGGCACTCTGGCCGCCTGCTGGTCACGTTCGCCGGTGTCAGCGACCGGACCAGCGCCGAGGACCTGCGCGGGACGCTGCTCGTCATGGATTCGGCCGAGGTGAGCCCGGCCGACGACCCGGACGAATTCCACGACTACGAGCTGGTCGGGCTCGACGTGGCGACCGTTGCCGGTGAGCCGGTCGGGGTGGTGGCCGACGTGCTGCACCAGGGACAGGACCTGCTCGTGATCCGGCCTGCCCGGCCGGGGGCCGAGGACGTCCTGGTGCCGTTCGTCGCGGCCCTGGTGCCCGAGGTCGACGTCACGGCGGGCCGCCTGGTCATCGACCCGCCACCGGGGCTGCTCGACCTCGGCGCGGCCGGCTAGCGGGGCGCTGCGATGCGGGTAGACATCATCACGATCTTTCCCGAGTACTTCGCGCCGCTGCAGGTCTCGCTGATCGGCAAGGCGGCGCAGCGCGGTGACATCGAGTTCGGCGTGCACGACCTCAGGACCTGGGCCCGCGACGTACACCACTCGGTGGACGACGCCCCATTCGGCGGCGGCCCGGGGATGGTCATGAAGCCCGAGCCGTGGGGGGAGGCAATCGACACGGTGGTGCCCCCGGACGCCACCGCCCGCCTGGTGCTGCCGAGCCCGGCGGGGGTGCCGTTCACACAGGAACTGGCGGCCCGCTACGCGCTGGAGGGCCACCTCGTCTTCGCGTGCGGCAGATACGAGGGGATCGACGCGCGCGTGGCCGACGAGGCACGCGCGCGGATGCCCGTCGACGAGGTGACGATCGGCGATTACGTGCTCGCTGGGGGCGAGCCGGCCGTGCTGGTCATGATCGAGGCGGTGTGCAGGCTCCTGCCGGGCGTCATCGGCAACGCCGATTCAGCCCCGGACGACTCGTTCGGCGCAGGCTCCGGGCCGATGGCCGGGCTCCTCGAGGGGCCCGCGTACACCAGGCCACGCGTCTGGCGGGGGCGGGAAGTGCCACCGGTGCTGCTGTCCGGCGACCACGCCGCCATAGCGCGCTGGCGCCGCGATGCGGCGTTGCGCCGCACGGCGGCCAACCGCCCGGACCTGGCCGCCAGGCTGGCCAGCGGTCACGGCGGCGCGGAGACCCACGGTCTCGATTCCCGTGATCGTGAGGTACTCTCTGATGCTGGCTTTCCATTCAGCGGCCAAGATATGGCACACTGAATGCGCCGCCCCGCATATGCGAGTTAGCAGGGCGCGGCCGGGCGCCTGGCGCCATGGCTCCCAGAGACCGAATCAGCGCGTTCGCAGGCGTGCGCGTGATGAGAACGAGGAACTGCAGCGATGCACACCGCGATTGCCGAGCTGGAGCAGGCACAGATTCGATCGGACGTCCCGGACTTCCGCCCGGGCGACACGCTGAAGGTTCACGTTCGGGTCGTCGAGGGCAGCCGATCGAGGATCCAGGTATTCCAGGGTGTCGTGCTTCGCCGCCAGGGTGGCGGCGCCCGCGAGACCTTCACGGTCCGCAAGATCAGCTACGGTGTGGGCGTGGAGCGGACCTTCCCCGTGCACAGCCCGTCGATCGACAAGATCGAGGTCGTCACCCGCGGCCGGGTGCGCCGGGCCAAGCTTTACTATCTGCGCTCGCTGCGCGGCAAGGCGGCCCGGATCAAGGAACGGCGCGAGCCAGCCCGCCAGGGCTAGCCTGCCCTCGGTGCCCGGAGACGGTTCTGCCGGCAGGCGTGTGAGCCGCGGGGCGGAGTGCCGCGGCCGGATCGCGGCGGCGGGCGCGCCCAGCCCGGCTCGGCGGTGCGCCGGGTGCGGAAGATCCCGGAACTAGGGTCGGAGTCAGCGGTGGACAGCGGCGAAGACGACTTCAAGTACATCCTGGCAGGCTCGGACGGGCCCGACGCGGCTGACGACGGCGCAGCGGGGCGTGCAGGCGCGCGCACGGCCGCCAGGAACTCCGAGGTCGGCGAGGCCGAGGGCACCGGGGGGCGCGCAAAGAGGCGACTGCGGGGCCGGTCCTTCCTGCGCGAGTTGCCGGTGCTGATCGTGATCGCCCTCGTGATCGCGCTGATCATCAAGACGTTCGTGGTTCAGGCATTCTTCATACCGTCATCGTCGATGGAAAACACGCTCGACATCGGCGACAAGGTGCTCGTCAACAAGCTCGTCTACCATTTCCGCCCGATTCAGCCCGGCGACGTCGTCGTGTTCAACGGGGACGGCTCGTGGGAGCCCGAGCCGGCGTCGGGCCCGGCCAGCGGCGACCCGCTGGTACGGCTGTACCACGTGACGCTGGACCCGCTGTTCCACGCGATCGCCGGCCTGTTCGGCACGTCGCCGGGACAAACGGACTTCATCAAGCGGGTGATCGGCGTCCCAGGTGACCATGTCGCCTGCTGCAACGCCGCCGGGGACGTGACCGTCAACGGAGTGGCCCTGCACGAGCAGTCGTACCTGTTCCCTGGCAACCCCCCGTCGATGCAGAGATTCAGCGTCACGGTGCCGCCCGGCAGGCTGTGGGTCATGGGAGACCACCGCAGCGTCTCCTGGGATTCCCGCGGGCACATGGACGATCCGGGCGGCGGGACCATACCGGAGAACATGGTGATCGGCCGGGCATTCATGATCGTCTGGCCGGCCAGCCGGTGGCGGATCCTGCAGATCCCCTCGACGTTCAGCCAGCCCGGCATC
>JASHQP010000468.1 GCA_030039095.1 Streptosporangiaceae bacterium | reverse complement strand
GCCATTGGGTTCCCGAAATGACCGCCAGCCTTGCTCTGCTCCTGCTCGACGTCGACGGCGTCCTGAACCCGTTCGCGGCCCCCGCCTGCCCACCCGGCTATAGCGAGCACGATTTCTTCCCCGGTGAAGAGCCGGTACGGCTGTGCCCCGCGCACGGGCCATGGCTGCGGGAACTCGCCACCCGGTTCCGGATCGTCTGGGCTACCGCATGGGGTGACGAGGCCAACCGCCTCCTCGCCCCGTTGCTCCAGCTCCCCGACCTCCCCGTGATCGCCTTCCCGCCCGTCCCGTTCCACCCCGGGGACAAGCTGCCGACGATCACCAGATTCTCCGGTGACCGCCCCCTGGTCTGGATCGACGACGCGCTCCCGCCCGAGGCACACACCTGGGCCGCCAGCCGCGGCATGCCAACCCTGCTCGTCAGCGTCGACCCTGCCGAAGGGCTCACGCGCCGCGTCATCGACCAAGTCCTGCAATGGGCAGAAAACCAGGCCTGCACCTGACCAGCGGGCGCGCTTACCGCTCGGCCTCGGCACCTGTACTGTCGAGCCTGTGCCAGGCTGCCCGCCGTTGTTCGCCTCGCCCCACGTGATCGCTGCGGTCCGCGATGCGGCCGGCGAGGTGGTGCTGCGGTCCGCGGAGCCGCTGGGGGAGTATCCGGTGTCCGTGGTGCACAGCATGCGGGAGCATGCGCGGCTGGCTCCCGATCACGCCATGGTCGCGGAGCGCGCCGGCGGCGGCTGGCGCCGGGTTGCCTACGGCGACGCTGTTGCCGCGGCGGACGCGATCGGGCAGGGCCTGCTGGAGCGGGGCCTGGGCCCGGACCGCCCGCTGCTGATCTTGTCCGGCAACAGCGTGGACCACCTGCTGGTGACGCTCGGCGCGATGACCGCGGGAGTTCCGGTGGCGCCGGTGAGCGTGGCGTACTCGCTGCAGAGCCGCGACCACTCCCGGATCCGGGCGATCGCGGAGCTCATCCGGCCGGGTGCGGTCTTCGCCGAGGACGCGGACGCGTTCGGGCCGGCGCTCGGCGCGCTGCCGGGCGTGCCCGCGGTCATCAGCAGGGGCGGCCGCCCGGGGGCGACGCCACTGTCCGTTCTGGCGCAAACGGAGCCAGGGCCAGCGGTGGAAGCCGCGTTCGCCGGCCTGCGCCCGGAGGGCGTGGCGAAGATCTTGTTCACCTCCGGGTCGACCGGGACACCGAAGGGCGTGCTCAACACCCACCGGATGATGGCGGCCAACCAGCAGATGATCCGGCAGGCGTGGCCGTTCCTGGCGGCTGAAAGACCGGTGATTGTCGACTGGCTGCCGTGGTCGCACACGTTCGGCGGGAACCACAACGTGAACATGATGCTGACCAGTGGCGGGACGCTGTACGTGGACGGCGGGCGGCCGGCACCGGGGATGTTCGCCCAGACGGTCGCGAACCTGGCCGACGTGCCGCCGACGATCTACTTCAACGTGCCGGCCGGGTACGCGCAGCTGGTGCCCGCGCTCGAGGCCGACCCGGAGTTCGCCGGCCGGTTCTTCTCCCGGCTGCGGCTGATCTTCAACGCGGCGGCCGCGCTTCCGCCCGCCCTGCGCCAGCGGCTCGCCGCGGTCGCCGAGCGGGCCACGGGGCACGAGGTCACGGTGACCGGCTCCTGGGGCACGACCGAAACGGCTCCGGCGGTCACGTCTGCGCACTACGCGTTCACCGACGCGCGCTGCATCGGGGTGCCGCTGCCCGGGACGGAGGTCAAGCTGGTCCCGGCCGAGGAGGGCGGGTACGAGATTCGGGTCAAGGGCCCGAACGTGACGCCGGGATACCTGGCCCGGCCGGACCTGACCGAGCAGGCATTCGACGACGATGGCTTCTACCGGACCGGCGACGCTGTCGCGTTTGCCGACCCGGGGGACCTTGACGCCGGGCTGGTCTTCCGCGGCCGGATCGCGGAGGACTTCAAGCTGGCGACCGGCACGTTCGTCCGGGTCGGGGCGGTGAGAACCGCGCTGCTGTCGGCGATCCCGGTGCTGGCGGACGTGGTGCTGGCGGGGGAGGACCGGGACGCCGTGTGCGCGCTGGCCTGGCTGAACGCGGCCGAGGCGCGCGCGCTCCTCGGCGAGCAGCCCGAGCCGGACGGCGAGCTGATCATCCACGAGGGCCTGCGCGCGCACCTGGCGCGCGCCCTGGCCGGCCTGAGCGATGCCACGGGATCGTCGGCGCGCATCCAGCGGCTGGTGGTGCTGGCCCGCCCGGCCAGCCTCGACGACGGCGAGATCACCGACAAGGGCTACATCAACCAGCGCAAGGTGCTCACGAGCCGCGCCGCCCTGCTGGACCTGCTGTACGCCGACCCCCCGCCGCCCGGCGTCATCACCGTGGAAGGGTAGCCATTGCGGCGTCCCGGCGCCCTACGCCGCCCGCGCCGCTTACGACCCGGACCCGCCGTTGCCGGGGGGCGGCGGGCCGCCGCTGATACAACTCGGCGCCGGGGGCGAGGTCACGGTCGCCACGCTGGCCCTGCTGCGCCCGCTACTCTCCACGCCGACCACGAGGATGTCGCCCGCCGGGATGCCGTGCGCCTTGACGGTGACAGACCCGGACCAGGGCGCGATCGCGTTCCGGCAGCATGCTCAGTAGGCCGTGACCGCGTCCACGTTCGCCCGGTAGAGGCGCTCGAACTCGGCCGCCGCACCATCCCGGGCGCCCTCCGCCGGAGACCCGCCCTCCTGGTTCATCGTCGTCGCTGCCCCGGTCACGTCTCTAGTTGCGCTTCAACCGCCGGAGCGTCACGCAGCCGGCGAATCGGCCCAGCCCAAAGCCGGACCGCAGCGGGCCGAAAATGCCACCGCCGCCGAAACCTGCGTGGGCGGCCCTTCGGAATTGCCCAACGGGGTGCATTTCGGGCAGATGGCGCCAGCGATCGGGGCCTGGCAGTAGTGTCGCCGGCCCGTGGCTGTCGCTCTCAGCGACAGCGCCGGCACTTCGACACCACTGCCGCTCCCGCCGCCCACGCGGCCCAGCTAGGCCGCCAGCACGCGCCGCTGGCTCCTCAGCCGACGAGGTCGAGGGCTGCGCCGATGATCGAGTCGGTGTCGATGTGGTGGTAGCGGTACACGTCTTCCAGGTCCCCGGACTGGCCGAACTTCGTCACCCCGAGGTGCGTGCCGGGCACCCGGCGGACTCCGGCGAGGAACGCCAGCGTGTGCGGGTGGCCGTCGAGCACCGTGACCATCGGCGTCGCGCGCTCGGCCGGGAGGATCGCGTCGAGTATCCAGTCCGGCGCGTCCGCGAGGCCCCGCCGCGCCTGCACGGCGTCGAAGAGCAGGCCGGGGCTGGTTACGCACACGACGTCGGCCGGCTGCCCCATCGCGGCGAGACGGCCGGCCGCGGCCAGCGCCTCGGGCACGAGCGCGCCCATCGTGACGATCGTCAGGGTCGGCAC
>JASHQP010000467.1 GCA_030039095.1 Streptosporangiaceae bacterium | reverse complement strand
CGACGAGGCCTACGACTATGCCTACAAGAAAGTCAAGGCCGCGGGTGTGGGCCAAAATCCGCAGCGATCAGTGTCCCGTGCCGAGGGGACGCTTGTCCTGGCGCGCGTTCCGGCCGCAGCTGAAACCCCTGATCTGCCCAATCCCATATCCGATGTACGTCTCCACCTGGGGCCCGGCGGAGAGTTGTATCAGCCGCCGAGAGATGCGGAGGCGGTAGCGGAGCGTCAGCGGCAGATACAGCAGGACCTGGAGCGAGCGCAAGAGGTATACACGCAGATGGGCCCGGAGCGGTACAAGTGGATAGAAGCGCAGCAGAAAGAGTGGGAGCGTATAAGACCTGAGGTATTGCGCAATCTGGGAATAGAGGGCGACAGGAAAAAGCGCTTCGACGAAGCGAGCGAAGAATTTAAGAAGTATCTAGAGGGTTCGTGACCGCCGTCACACGCGAGCAGCTTCCCGATGTTCCTGATGGCCCGGGAGTTGCCCTGGTACAGCACGGCGATGCAGCCCCGCATGGTTGCCTGCTACGCCCCGCCAGCCACGGTGCGTAACGTTCAAGATCCCGAACAGGGCCCGGTTACTCCGGTCTGCGAGCGGGCGAGTGACGAGGAGCCAGAGCCCACCCGTCACGATGCCGGTACCGGTACGGGGGCGATGGAGTTACCCGGGCCGATGCCACTGCAGCCGTTCTGGACGGGCAGTTTCTCGAACCGCTGGGTGAGGAAGGCCTGAGCCTGCTCCAGGAACGGCAGGCCGGCGTGGACGTGGCTGAGTCCTCGGTAGACGTGGAAGTCGACCGGGACCCCTCGCTGGCAGTAGGTATACGCGAGCTCCTGGACGTCCCTCGCCACCATGACCCCGTCACCGGTCGGGTCAGAGAGGCCGACCCCGACGAACATCGGGGCACGCGGGGTGCCCGTCCGGCTCATGATCAGGCGGTCGAGGATGCGGACGAGGACCGGCACCTTGGTGATGTCCTGGTACTGCGGCTTGAACAGCTGCCCGGTGGTGAGGCCAATGAAGTCACTGATGCACCGGGTCTGATCGGCGTTGACCGCGGCGATGCCCTGGGGCGTGAGGTACCGCCGGAGGCCGGGGATCCCGAAGCCCCGGTTCAGGCCGACCAGCAGGGCCGGAATTTCCCCGGTCCAGCCCGAGCCCGGATGATCGATATAGGCCAGATTATGGAACGAGTCGACGGGGACGCCGCCTGCGGCCACGCCGACGATGTCGACGCGGGGGGCATAGGCGCGCGCCAGTTCGGCGGCGAAGTCGGTGGCGATGGATCCGCCCGAATAGCCGACGATCCCCACCGGCGTGGAGGCCTCTGGCGCGCCGAGCCACTTCTCGGCCGCCCGGATGGCGTCGAGGGTCTCGTACCCGCTCTGCTGACCGGCCCCGTAGGCGAGATCTTCTCCTTCGTAGTCCGCGGTGACCACGGTGTCGCCGGCGGCGACGTAGCGCAGGATCAGCGGCAGCTCGGTCAGCGTGCCCGTCCGGAGGGTGTAGCTCGGGTCGCACTGCGCGCCGAGGGCGTCGTAGGCCGGCTGGTAGGAGACCAGCCGCGTGGCACCCGACGACGCCCGGTCCCGTGGCCGGAGCACGGTGGCGACCGTCACCGTCTTGCGGCCGAGCTGATCGGTGGTGACGTAGAGGAGCTGCGCCGCCCGCACCGGCGTGGACGGCCCGCCGGCTTCGTCGACCGTGATCGTCCGCGTCCGCAAGACGGTCCCGGGCGCGTCGCGGGTGAGCGATCCGCTCCACCGGTAGAAGGGATCGGCAGTGGGCAGCAGCAGGCCCGCCGTGGGACTGGCGGCCGCCGATGGGGAGGGCACTGGCCGTGTCGCAGCCGGCGAGCCGCCCGGCCCGGTGGATGACGGCGTGCCGCTGCACGCCGCGGCCAGGGTGGCCAGGATGGCCGCGGCGATGGCGGCGGCCGCGGTTCGCGGTGCGGATGCCCATGCGCGCCGTGACCCGCGGACGACGCGGGTGCTGCGGTTCATCATGACCCAACGCTAAGAGGCCCGCGCCTGCCCGCGCAGCGGCTCACCGGGCGCTGGTGCAGATCGCCGCGACCTACCTGGGCGGCAAGATCGCCGCCGCCGGCAACCCCGACATCTACCAGGTCATCGCGCACGTCGGCCCCGAAGCCCTCACCACCGCAGCCCGCGGCAGCGACGGCGACCTGGCCCGCTGCCACGACGCCGACATCACCACCGACACCATCATCTCGGCCGGCTCGCCGACAAACTCGACCTCGACATGGCCATCTGGGCCGCCTTCGCCAACGCCCGCATCGACACGCAACGAGCCAGCCAGCAGCAAGACCAGCAGGAACGGGATCTGGCGGAGCCAGCCGCCTGAACCAGCGCCGCCAGGCGTGATGAAGCGCGGCCTCACGACCGCCGGCGATGCGGCCGGATCTGGACCTGGTGCTGAGTCCGCAGCGCACTCCGGTCCGGCGGCGACCGCAGCGGCACGGTTGTTACGCACTCGCCCACCAGGCATTCGAGGGCTTCCTGGATCAGGCTGTGCCTGCGCAGCAGCCCGGCGCGGCGGCGCTGCACCGCACTCAGCTCGCGGAGCGCGTCGCTCCAGGCTGCGGTTCGTGATCGCTTGCTGTCGCAGTCGTTGATGTACTGCCCCAGCACCGCGCAGCGAGCTTCCGCCTCTCGCAGCGCCTCGACCACCAGCGCATCC
>JASHQP010000466.1 GCA_030039095.1 Streptosporangiaceae bacterium | reverse complement strand
CGCCGCCGGGGTCGCGCTGGCCAGGATCGCGGTCCTCGGGTTCGCCCCGGGCGGTGAGGTCCCGGCCGACACGCTCGCGGTGTATGCCTGCGGGGTGGCCATGACGCTGGCGGCCGGCCGGCTGGCGTCCGGGGTGGCCGTCGCCGAGCGGCCCGTGTAGAACCGGTGGAACTCGGCTGGTGTGCCTGACGGCCGTTGCCCGGCAGTGACAAGCTGTCGTCGGGATCGGTTAGCAGGAGGGGGGCCGGGCGGCGATGAGCCAGCCTGCTGGGTACCCGGGTACCCCGTTGCCGCGGAAGCTGGGCATCGGGGAGGGCGACGAGGTCGCGCTGATCGGCGCGCCGGAGTGGCTGGAGGACCTGCTCGGCGAGGTGCCCAGCGTTGCCCGGCTGCACACGGATCTGGACAGCGACGCGCTGTTCGACGTCATCGTCGTGTTCGTGTCCTGGCGGGCCGAGCTCGAGGCTGAGCTCGGCCGGCTGCGCGACCATATGGCGCCGGCCTGCGGTCTGTGGGTGGCCTGGCCGAAGAAGGCGGCGAAGGTTTCCACCGACATGAGCGACAGCGTGGTGCGCGACGTCGCGCTGCCCACCGGCCTGGTCGACAACAAGGTCTGCGCGATCGACGAGACCTGGTCCGCGCTGCGGCTGGTGATCCGCAGGGAGAACCGCTAGCCGGATCCCGGCCGGCTCAGTAGTCCAGCAGACGCTCGCCCTCGAACACGCCGAGCGTCTCCCGGTAGAGCTCGAGCCCAACGCCGTTCGGGTCGCGGAAGTACATGCTGTCGTCGGCGCCCCGGTCCGGGCCCAGATAGTCCACGCCGGCCTGGTCCAGCTTCTTCTTCGTCGCCTCGAACTGGTCCGAGGAGATGGAGATCGCCAGGTGCTGGACGGCCCCGATCGTCTCCATGAACGGCGGCAGGTCGTAGCCGGGGAAGTCGAAGAACCCGAGCAGATTGTGATCCCCGATGTCGAAGAAGAAGTGGTTCGAGCCCGCGTAGTCGCGGTTCTCCACGAGCTCTACCAGCGGGAAGCCGAGAAACTCCTGGTAGAACTCGATGGTTTCCTCGGCGTCCTTGCAGATCAGGGCCAGGTGGTGCACGCCCTGAACGGTGCTCGCCGGCCGCTCGGCTAGCGGGCGCAGGTAGCGATTGCGCAGTTCCTGCCGTCGTGCCCGGATCCGGTCAAGCTCGGCGCCCGTCGGCTGTGGCATGCCCGCCTCCCTCATCGGTCTTCATAGCCATTATGCGGCCGGCTGGTGGGCGTGATCCGGGCTGAGCCCGCGATGCCGGAACGCCCAGCCGCGCAGCCCGTGGCTCACCTGGGCCAGGTCCGGCGGCGGCACGGCGATCACGGGGCACTCCGCGTGCGCCAGGCAGTAGCGGCTGATCCGGCAGGACAGGGCGTGCGCCAGCACTCCGCGCCGCCCCGCGCCGATGACCAGCAGGTCACCCGGGTGGAACGCGAGCCCGACGAGCACATGCCCTGCTTCGCCCTTGATCACGTCCGGCTCGATGGCCACGTCGTCCGGGATGCGGCCGAGAGCGAGCCCGATGGCGTCCCACAGGCGCTGCCAGGCGGCCTCCCGCCAGAGATTCCGCAGGTAAGCAGAGGGGTGGCTGCGGTCGGCCAGGTCACCACCGGGAGGCACCCAGGCCAGGACCGGGACCACGGGTGCTCGATGTATGCGAGCGAGATCTGCAGCATGGCGGAGCGCCTGGAGACTTCCCGGTGACCCGCTCACGCCGACGATGATCCGACGTACGCCGGACACGGTGCTGCTCCTTCCCGACGAGACTGTCTACTCCAAGGTAACCCTCGGCGGCCGGCCGTGTGGGACAGCCTGACGGCCCGCAAACGATGTCCCGCCGAGTTCATACGGAATCCTGACGGCCTTCCGAGGTTCTGGAATCGGCTATGTATTGACAGTAACTCTCAAAATCATGTAACATCTACTTCGGATGAACTCCCGAATGAAGGCTGGTTCCATGAATAACCAGGAACGGCGCCGCTGGTGGGCGCTCGGCGCCCTCGCGCTCAGTGTGCTCGTGGTCGGCCTCGACCTGACCGTGCTGAATCTGGCCCTGCCCACACTGGGGACCGACCTGCACGCCTCCACCAGCGACCTGCAGTGGTTCGTGGACTCCTACAGCCTGGTCCTGGCCGCGGCGCTGCTGCCCGCCGGCCTGCTCGGCGACCGCCTGGGCCGCAAGAAGATGCTGGTCCCGGCGCTGGTGCTGTTCGGCCTGGCGTCGCT
Source organism: Streptosporangiaceae bacterium (assembly GCA_030039095.1). Next base: position 1,655 of record JASHQP010000466.1, on the reverse strand, counting down.
GGCCTGCGCGTACTCGCACTCGTCGGGCGAGCTCATCGCGGCCCGCGCGGTGCTCGGTCTCGGCGCGGCGGTGATCATGCCGCTGTCGCTCGCGGTGCTCCCGGTGCTGTTCACGCCCGCGGAGCGGCAGAAGGCCATCGCCGTCGTGATGTCGGCCGTATTCATTGGCTACCCGCTTGGTCCCATCCTCGGCGGCTGGCTGCTGGACAACTTCTGGTGGGGCTCGGTCTTCCTGATCAACGTGCCGGTGATCGTGCTCGCGCTGATCGCCGTGGGCCTGCTGATGCCGGAATCGCGCAGCGAGCGCCGGCCCCGGCTGGACCTGGTCGGCGTCGCCGTATCGAGCGCGGGCCTGGTCGCGCTCGTTTACGGGTTCATCAAGGCCGGGCAGGACGGCTGGGGGGACACGACCGCGCTGGCCACGATCGCGGCCGGGGTCGTGGTGCTGCTCGCGTTCGTTGCCTGGGAGCGCTGGGTGTCCCGGCGGCCCGGCGGCCAGCCACTGGTCCAGCTCTCGCTGTTCGAATCGGCGAGCTTCACCTGGGGCACGATCCTGTCCACGCTGGTATCGTTCGCCCTGTTCGGGATCTTGTTCGCGATGCCGCTCTACTTCCGTGACGTGCGAGGGCTCGACTCACTCGGAGCGGGGGTGCGCCTGCTGCCGATGATCGGCGGGATGGTGGTCGGCATGATCGCGGGCACCCGGCTGCAGAGCCCGGTCAAGACCGCCGACGGCACGCCGGGCGCGCCACGGGTGGGCGCCAAGTCGCTGGTCGCCGTCGGGTTCACGGTGATGGCGGCGGCGCTCGCCGCCGGCGCCTTCACGAGCGTCACGAGCGGCACCGGCTACGGCGCCGCGTGGTTCGCCGTCGTGGGCGCCGGGCTCGGCCTGGCCATGCCGGCGGCGATGAACGCTGCGCTCGGCGCCCTGTCCGCCGAGCGCAGCGGCGCCGGCTCGGCCGTGATCACCGCGTTCCGCCAGGTCGGCGCCACGCTGGGCGCGGCCATCCTCGGCACCCTGCTCAACAATGCCTACCAGGCACGGCTGGACCTGACCGGGCTGCCGGCCTCCGCGGCCAGCGCGGTGCGCTCCGGGATCTCCGGCGGCGTCGAGGTGGCCCGCACCCTGGGCTCGGCCTCGCTGCGCCGTGACGTGGACGTCGCGTTCACCCACGGCCTTGACGTGATGCTGTGGTGCTGTGCGGGCATCGCCCTGGCCGCGGCGCTGCTGGCGCTGGCGTTCCTGCCACGCCGGGCCGGCGCTCCGGACGCGTCGGCGGCTCAGCCGTCGCCGGAGGCCGCCCCGTCCGCCCCGTCCGCCCCGACCAGCCCGGCCGCACCGGCCGCACCGGCCGCGAACGCCGCCCCTGCCGGTGCGCCCGCTATGGCAACCGACCCGACGAGGACAGAATGACGCTCATGAGCGAGCAGGACCCGGCCAGACCCGGTCTCCGGGAGCGCAAGAAGGCCAGGACGCGTGCTTCCATCCGGGAGCACGCGCTCCGGCTGTTCCGCGAGCAGGGTTACCACGCGACCACCGTGGAGCAGATCGCGGAGGCCGCCGAGGTCTCTCCGAGCACGTTCTTCCGCTACTTCCCCACCAAGGAAGACGTGGTGATCCAGGATGACATGGACGCCATCGTCATCGCCGCGTT
>JASHQP010000040.1 GCA_030039095.1 Streptosporangiaceae bacterium | reverse complement strand
CGACGTAGGCGCGCGCGCCACTGTCGGCGATCAGGCGCAGCACGTCCGCTGGCGTGGCCATCGGGTTCACGGTCACGGCGGCCGCGCCGGCCCGCCACGCCGCGATGATCCCGATCGCGTACTCGGGGACGTTCTGCAGCTGGATCGCCACGCGATCACCGGGGCCGACCCCGTTGTCGGCGAGCGCCGCCGCGATGGCCTCGACCCGATCTCCGACCTCACCGACGGTCAGCACGCGGTCGCCGAAACAGATCAGTGGCCGGTCCGGATGGTCGGCGAGCGCGGCACGGAACATCGCGAGCCCGGTCGGGTACGCGGTCGTGCCGTCCCAATCGGCGTACCAGGGAACCTCAGCCGCACCGGCCATGCCCGGCCCTCCTCATTGACGATCCTGCGCCAGCCGCACCGGCTGGGCCCGGCCATCCTCTTGACAATCCTGCGCCAGCCCCACGGCCCATGCCAGGCCCACCGCATTGACAATCCTGCCGATTCATATTCATCATTATCCAAGTTGATTGGCTAGCGCGCGCCATGGACGATGCGCCCTCGGAGGATCGCATATGACCGAAACGATCGACTCCCGCGGCTGCCCGGTGATCCACACGGACTACACGGTGGAACGCCCGCTGCACGAGACCTGCACCCTGCTGGACTCGGACCGCGAGCTGGCTCCCTTCCTGCTGAACGACTCGCGCAGGACGCCGTTCTGGATGGTCACCGAGTACGAGCACGTCATCGAGGCGCTGCAGATGCCGGACGTGTTCGGCAACGAGGTCCTGTCCGCGCTCACGCCCGAGCACACGATCGACCTGCTCCCCCAGTACCTGAACCCGCCGGAGCACACGACCATGCGGCGCGTGCTCAACCGGTGGTTCTCCCCGGCAGCGGTGCGGCGGCTCGAGCCTCAGGTGCTGAGCAGGTGCATCGAGCTTGTCGAGGAACTCGAGCCGACCGGCGGCTGCGATCTGGTGGCCGACTTCGCGATCAGGTTCCCCACCGACATGTTCCTGGCCACGCTGAACCTGCCAGTCTCCGACGGGCCGGAGTTCCTGTTCTGGGTCGAGAAGATCTTCAGGGGTTTCGCAGGCAAGGATCTCGACGAGGCAGCGAAGGCGGTCGGGTGGATCCGCGGCTATTTCGGCCGGGCGATCGAGGACCGCCGCGCGCACCCGCAGGACACCGAGACCGACTTCATCTCGCGCATGCTGGTGTCCAAGCTCGATGGCGTACCGATCTCCGACGAGGACATCATCACGATCTGCCTGACCCTGATGGCGGCCGGCCTGGACACGACGCGTGCCGCCCTTGGCTACATCTTCCAGCACCTGGCCAGCGATCCTGACCTGCGGCACCGTCTCACCGCAAACCCGGAGCTGTGGCCGAGGGCCGTCGAGGAGTTCATCCGGCTCTACCCGCTGGTCTACCAGGACGGGCGGCTGGTCAAGCAGGACATCAACTTCCACGGCCTGCAGCTCCAGAAGGGCGACATCCTGTGGCTTGGCCTGGCCTCGGCGAGCCGCGACCCGAAGAAGTTCGCCGACCCGCTCACCTTCGACATCGACCGCGAGCACATCAACCACCACCTCGCGTTCGGCGCGGGCCCGCACCGCTGCCTGGGCATGCATCTCGCAAGGCACGAACTGGTCATCGCGCTCACCGAGTGGCACAAGCGGATCCCGGACTACGAGCTGGCAACCGGTGAGCAGCTCCACGAGCGCGGCGCGCAGCTTACGATCATGAAACTGCCGCTGCGCTGGGACACCTGAGCCGTCAGCCCGAGGCAGCCTCCGGGAGCCGTCAGCCCGAGGCAGCCTCCGGGCCGGTGGCCTGGTCCACGAGGCCCCAGCGGGCCGCCGTTTCTACGTCGAGAGCCGTGCCCGACAGGGCAAAGTACAGCGTTCGCCATGGCCCGATTCTGCGCGGGATGCTCACGGTCCCCCCGGCGCCTGGTATCAGGCCCATGCCCACCTCGGGCAGCCGGAACGTCGTGCCGGGCTGGGCGACGACCCGGCCGGCGAACGCGGCGAGCTCGATGCCGGCGCCGACGCAGGCGCCGTGAACCCTGACCTCGGCGCGGCCGGCGATGCGGTACAGCAGCCCGGCCGCCCCGCCGCTGGTGCGGATGAAGTGCGCGGTGGCGGTATCCGGGGTGGTCCCGAATTCGTCAAGGTCACCGCCGGAGCTGAACGACGGCCCGGCTCCTTCGATGACGACGTGAGAGATCGTGTCGTCCAGGGCCGGGACCAGCAGGGCTTCCACGAGCGCATCCCGCAGCTCGCGGCCGTAGGCGTTGCGCCGCGCCGGACGGTTCAGCGTCACCCGCATGGTCCCGTCGTCCCGCTCGATGAGCACCGCAGGTTCCGGCCCGGGCGGCGGAATGGGGCGGGCCGGACGGCCGGCCAGCCAGCGCCGGAACTCGGCGCCCCCGAGCAGCGTGGAGTACGCGATGGACTCGACGTTCAGCGCGGACCGCACGTCCAGCCCGGCGCTGGCGCGCAGCACCTGGGCGAGCACGAGGCAGGCCTGCGGGCACTCGGCG
>JASHQP010000465.1 GCA_030039095.1 Streptosporangiaceae bacterium | reverse complement strand
GCCGACGCGGTGAACGTGTGCAGGAAGTTCCGCCCGGCCACCGGGCCGATCTCCCCGGCGCAGAAGAAGCCGGCCACCGGGATCGGGCCGAGCGCCTCGGCGAGCAGGCCGGCGTCGTGGTCGGGCCCGGGGAACATGCGCGACCCGCGGCCGTTGCAGGTGAACAGCAGCGCCCCGGCGGGCGCCCGGCCGCCGAGGGCGGCGCTTCCCCGCTTCAGCGTGCGCCGGAGGTCCTCATCGGCCGAGTCGGCGTCCCGCACGTGGAACTGCACGGCCTGCCCGACCTCCACCTCGCCGCCCACCGCGACCGCTCCCGAGTCGGGGTCGGCGCCGACGAGGGCACGGATCAGGAAGTCACCCTGGCCCGGCTCGGCATCGCTGGAGTTGACGACCAGGCCCAGATGCACGCCCTGGCCGAGCAGTTCACGGTCCCGGCCGTGCAGCGACGCCGCGAGCTCGTGCAGGCGCTCCAGCGGCGGACGGCCGCCGAGCCCGGTGATCAGGCTCTCGTTCGCCTCCGTGATCGTGAACGGCTGGCCGACCGGCCGGCAGCCCTGCGCCACCATCGGATGGATCTCGGCCCGCGGCAGGTGGGCACCGACCGCGCCGTGGGTGACCACCCGGTCGTCGAGGAACAGCCGGCTCTGCCGCAGCGCCAGCCCGCCGCTCGCGATCCCGCCCATGAGGGTCGCGCCGGGAGCGCTCGCGTTCAGGTGGGCCAGCAGGTCGCCGGCGGGGAACGTGAACGGGTCGCACAGCATCAGGTGCACACCCTGCGGGCTGGGCCCGAACAGGTAGCCGCCGAACGCTCCCCCGCTCGCCACGGCGACGAAGTCCATGGCGAACGTCTCCACCGGGCCGAGCCCGGCGGCCAGCCACAGCGACACCGCGGGGTCGGACTCGACCTCCCGGCCGCCGCCGATCACCCCCTCGGCCACGCAGCCGATGAGCGGGACCGGCCCCAGCTCTCTCGCGACCGCCGAGAGCAGCGCCGTGGCCGAGCCCAGGAAGTGCGCGGAGGCGAACAGCACGGCGAAGTCCGGCGACGCCTGGCCCAGCGACGCCCAGGCTCCGGCCACAGCCCGGCTCGCCGCCTCATCGGCGTCCGCGGTGAGCACGAGGGCTCCTCCCGCCTCCACCAGCCCAGGTTACTTGCGATCGGCCGGGCCGGCGTTCGGGGCAATCTTTACCTTGGCGGGCGCCCGTGGCCCGACCGGGCCGGGTACTAACGTTGAAAAAGTGCCAGAACGGTGCGTCGCCGCTGGAAGGGGACGGGCATGGCTGATACGGGGAGCAGCGGCGAGGGCATGCGGGTGGCGCTGATCGGGACCGGCATCATGGGCGCGGCGATGGCCGGCAACCTCATCGCCGCCGGCCTGCCCACGACGGTGTGGGACCGGTCGGCGGATGCGACGGTGCCGCTGGCGGACGCCGGGGCGCGGGTGGCCGCTTCGGCGCGGGACGCGGCCGAGGACGCGCAGGTGGTGATCACGATGCTGCCCACCGCCGACGTCGTGCGCTCGGTGATGTTCGGCGACGACGCGGCCGGGGCGCTCGGCGACGGCGCCGTGTGGGCGCAGATGGGCACGATCGGCGTCACGGCCACGACCGAGATCGCCGGCCAGCTCGCCCAGCTCCGGCCGGGCGCGTTGTTCGTGGACGCGCCGGTCTCGGGAAGCAAGGGTCCCGCCCAGGCGGGCCACCTGCTCATCCTGGCGTCAGGGCCCGAGCAGGCGAGGCCGGTCGTGGAGCCCGCGTTCTCGGCGATCGGCCGGAAGACCGTGTGGCTGGGCCCGGCCGGCCAGGGCAGCCGGATGAAGCTGGCCGTCAACGCGTACATGTCCACGCTCATCGAGGGCGTCGCCGAGGCGCTCGAGCTGGCCGGACGCCTCGGCATCGACGCCGACCAGCTCGCCGACGCGATCGAGGGCGGCCCGCTGGACGCGCCGATCGCCGAGGCCAAGCTGCACAAGATGGAGCGCGGTGACTTCGCGCCCGAGTTCCCGCTGCAGTGGGCGCTCAAGGACGTCGACCTCGCGATCGCGATCGCCGGCCTGAACCCGCCGCCGCTGCTGGTGGCCCTGTCCCGGCAGTGGCACGCCGCCGTTGACGCCGGGCACGGCCGGCAGGACGTCTCGGCCGCGGTCCTGGCGCTGCACGGCGGCGGCTGACCCGCGGCGAGCGCCGGCCTGTCGTTATGCACGTAGGCCTGGTCGGCATAAGACACCGCTGTCGGAGGCGCCTTCCGCGCCTGCCGGCCCGGGCGGGCCGACTGCCGCTGCCGCGTCAGGCCCGGTGCTGCAGCCCGGTGGCCCGACGTCCACCCGGCTTCGCCAACGAGGATGCCCTTGCCGACCAGCAGCCGCTGGGCGCCTGCCTGGGCGTAGCGGGCGAAGGCCTGCGCGACCGGGTGGCCAGCGTCGCCGACCGTCCCATGGTTACCGCTGGTGCTCGTACCCGTCAGCGTCCTGGCGGAGGGCGAAGATCGCTGCCTGGACGCGGTCTTGCAGGCCGAGTTTGGCCAGGATGCTGCGGACGTGGGTCTTGACGGTCTGCTCGCCGATCGCCAGATCCCGGGCGATCTTCCGGTTGCTGTGGCCACGGGCGATCAGCCGGAGCACGTCGCGTTCGCGCGGGGACAGCGGCTGGAGCGGGTCTGGCGGCGGTGGTCGGCGGATGGCTTGGGTAAGCCGTGTCAGCAGTTCAGGGCTGAGGCTGGCGGTGCCGGCCGCGGCGTCGCGGATGGCGGCGACGACGTCCTCGGCCGGGGCGGTCTTGAGCAGGTAGGAGGTCGCGCCTGCGTGCATGGCGCGGACGAGGTGCTCGTCTCCGGCGGCGGAGGTGAGCACGACGACGACGGGCCGGTGCGGCGCGTCGTGCAGTGCGGCGAGCACGCCGTGCCCGTCCAGCCCGGGCATGTACAGGTCGAGCAGCAGCACGTCAGGGCGGGTGGCGGCGACGACATTGACTGCCTGCCGACCGTCCCCGGCTTCGCCGGCGACCTCGATGTCTGGTTCCTGGTCGAGCAGGTAGCCCAGCCCGTCCCGGACGACGCGATGGTCGTCGGCGATCACCACCCGGATCGTCACGGCACCGGCACCCGTACGGTGAGCGCCGTGCCGCGCCCGGGGGCGCTGTCGATGTCCACGGTGCCGCCGAGTTCGGCAACCCGGTCGCGGATGTGGGCCAGCCCGGAGCCGGCGTGCGGGGCGGCCGGGTCGAAGCCGGTGCCGGTGTCGCAAACGGCAAGCTTGACGTGGCCGTCCTGGCGGGCCAGGGACACGGCAAGCCCGCGGGCCTGGCCGTGCCGGACGGCGTTGGCGCATGCCTCCTGGGCGATGCGCAGCAGTGCGTGCTCGACGGACGTGGGCACCGTGACGTCGTCCAGGCTGGCGTCAACGGTGACGCCGAGCCGATGCTGGTAGGCGGCGCAGATCTGCTGCAGGGCCGCGGCGAGCCCGGCACCGTCCAGACTGGCCGGGTGCAGCTCGATCAGGAGCAGCCGCATGTCCTGCAGTGCCTCCTCGCTGATCCGCTCGATCGCGCGGACCTGCTGGCTGCCCTGGCCGGCCCGGCGCATCCCGGCGGCGATCATCCGCAGGGCGAACAGGTGCTGGGAGATCGCGTCGTGGATCTCCCGCGCAATCCGGGCCCGCTCCGCGGCCCGCGCGTCGCCGGTGGCGCGCTGCCGTTCGGCGGCCAGCGCCGAGCCGAGCTGGCGGGTCATGGTGGTGAAGTTCGCCTCCAGCCGGCCGACCTCGTCCCGGCCGGAGACGGGCAGCGTAACGGTGTAGTCGCCGTCAGCGACCGCGACGGTGGCCCGTTCCAGGCGACGCACCCGTCGCACGAGGCGGCCTGAGGACAGCAGCCCGAACAGCACGCCGACCGGCACGATGGCGGCCAGCAGCGCGCCGAGAGCCAGCCGCAGCGGGGGGGTGCCGGACTGCCCACCAAGCTCATCCCAGACGCGTATGGGGTTGGAAATGAACCCGGTCGCATACGGCGCCTGGACGTAGATGTAGGCGACCTGTCCCGGTCCCCCGGACGGCTTGCTGATGCCGGTGCGGCTGACCGGCCAGATAAACCAGAGCACGCTACCGTACGGCGTGGACCCGATGCCGCCGGGCTTGCCGAAACATGAAATACACCCGATGTCGTGACTGGCTGCGATCGCCGTGGCGGGAAGTTCGCTGGCCGCCGCCCGTCCGGGAGGGTACCTGGATGGCGCGGAGGACGCGACGACTGTGCCGCCGACGGCGATCGCCACGACCGCGCCCCCCTTCCCCAGCTGGCCGGGGACGCCCAGCACGGTCCCGGCTGGAACGCCGCGAGGATATTGCCGGGAGAACCGCCCGGCGTAGCTCTGCGCGGCGGCGCTCACCTGGGCCCCCTGCTGGGAATCGCTCACTAGCTCCGGTATCTGAAAGCCGAGCACGAGCGCCTCGACCAGCACCACAACGGCGAGCGTGACGAGAATGTAGGACGCGATCAGCCGGCCCGATAGCCCCCAAACCCTGCATCGCACCTGGTCCAGCACACCTGCACGCTACCTCCGCGCAACCTGAGGCGTATCCCTCCAACGAGGGACCCGCGCTCCACCTTGCGCGTGATGCGCCGACCGCCGCCGGCCTGGACGCTGGCTGCCATGAGCCCACACTCACCCCTGACCAGCCGTCGGCTGCCCCGCGGGGGGAAAGTGATCAAGACAGTCCTGGCCGTCACGGTCGCGGCCGGCCTGACCGTCGTATGCGGCTGCGGGCAGTCCGCCCCTGCCGCCCCCGCCGCCCCCGCCAGCGGACATCCCGCCCCGGCCAGCGGACATTCCGCCCCGGCCAGTGCCCTCAGAGCTGGTACCAGCACAGCGGCGCCCGCCAGGGCGAGCTGCCTGAGACAGGCACCGCCGACATGCTATTTGCCGCGGATCTTCGATACCGCCTACGGCATCCAGCCGCTGCTGGACCGCGGGATCGACGGCCGCGGCGTCACGGTGGTGCTGCCCGAGGAGGCGCAGACGGGGCCGACGCAGTCCGCAGCGGTCACCGACATCCGCCAGGACGTGGCCGACCTCGACAGCCGGTTCGGGCTGCCCCCGGCACGGGTCCAGGTCATCACGACCCTGGCCGGCCCGTCCGCATCGCCGTGGCTGGCCAACCTGGAGGAGGTGGAGGACACCGAGCTGGTGCACGCCGTCGCCCCGGACGCCACCATCGTTGAGCTCCTGGTCAACCCGGCGGACGTGAACACCGAGGCGAAGGCCGCGGCCATGTTCGCCACGATAGTGCGGATCGCTGTCCGTCACGGACAGGTGATCTCGTGGTCGTTCGGCGGGGGCCTGCAACTGAACGGGTGCGAGGACTCCTTCACCCATGCCGAGGTTGCGACCGACAACTCGGCGCTGGAGTACGCCGCCGCCCGCCACGTGACCTTCGTCACCGGGTCGGGAGACAAGGGCGCGGCCTGCTCGGCGATGCCGGTCAAAGGGGTCGAGATGCCGTCATCCGATCCGCTCGTGCTCGCCGTGGGCGGCACCAGCATGACCGCCAATCCGGCCAGCGGCGCGTACATCAGCGAGACCGCGTGGAACACCCCGCCCAGCCCGAAAGGTGACCAGTCGTCGGCGTCGGGTGGCGGGTTCAGCCACCTGTTCGCCCGGCCCGCCTACCAAGATGGGGTGCCCGGCGTCGGCGCCATGCGGGGCGTGCCGGACGTCGCCGCGGACGCCTCGCCGAGCACCGGCATGGCGCTCGCGCGCACAACACCGGGCGGTGGCTACAGGCTTACGCCAGCCCAGGGCACCAGCGCAGGCGGACCGTTCTGGGCCGGGCTGATCGCCCTGGCCGACCAGGAGGCCGGCCACTCGCTCGGCTTCGTCAACCCCGCCATCTACCGGATCGCCCGCGGCCCGCTGTACCACAAGGCCTTCCACGACATCGCCACCGGCAACAACACGGTGACCGACAACGGCGTCACGATCACCGGCTACCAGGCCGGACCCGGCTGGGACCCGGTCACCGGCTGGGGCACCCCCGACGCCCGGGTCCTTATCCCCCTGCTCGCCCGCTGAGCCAGCCGGCGGCTCACAAGGCAGAGGCGCGGCCTCGCTTGCGCAGACCATCATGCTTGCGAAGACCATCATGCTTGCGAAGACCATCATGCTTGCGAAGACCATCATGGCGGAGATCTGTCCGGCGGTTCTCACCTGTCCGACGCGACGACGTGCACGACCCGTTGATGCTGCACCTCTGGACGCGGCGGCTGACCAGCTTCCTGGCGCGGGCCCCGCCCAGGCTGGTGTCTTCCTGCTCCTGACGGCCAAACGCCGGTCTCGGTAGCGCGTCACCAATGAGGTCCGGGTCGAACGCGTCAGCCGGCCTGCTGGCCGGCGACGAGCCCGGCTGGGACGTCCACAAGCTGGGCGACCTCCA
>JASHQP010000464.1 GCA_030039095.1 Streptosporangiaceae bacterium | reverse complement strand
GCTGGCGCTACCACGGGGCCCAGTACTTAGCATGGGGGGATGGAGTGCCCTGGCTGCGAGCCTGAGAATCTGGCGGGATCGGGATGTCCGTGACCACACCTGACGGCGCACCGCGTACCGCGATCGTCACGGTTGACGACGACCCGGGTGTCTCCCGTGCGGTAGCCCGTGACCTGCGCCGCCGCTACGGCGAGCAGCACCGGATCGTGCGGGCGGAGTCCGGTGGATCGGCGCTGGACGCGCTGCGCCAGATGAAGCTGCGCGGCGACCAGGTCGCGGTGATCCTTGCCGATTACCGGATGCCGCAGATGAACGGGATCGAGTTCCTCGAGCGGGCGATGGACATCTATCCCGGGGCAAAACGGGTGCTGCTGACCGCGTACGCCGACACCGACGCCGCCATCAACGCGATCAACGTCGTCGACCTGGACCACTACCTGCTCAAGCCGTGGGACCCGCCGGAAGAGAAGCTCTACCCGGTGGTCGACGGGCTGCTGGAGGCGTGGCTGGCCACCGACCACCGGCGCGTCCCCGAGACCAAGATCGTAGGCCACCGGTGGTCGGCCCGGTCGTCGGAGGTCCGCGAGTTCCTGGCGCGCAACCAGGTGCCGTACCGGTGGTACGCGTCGGACGAGCCGGAGGGCGAGCGGCTGCTCGAGGCCGCGCAGGCCGACGGCCACCGGCTGCCGGTGGTGATCACACCGGACGGCGAGGCGCTGGTGGAGCCCACCGACACCGAACTGGCCGGCAAGGTCGGGCTGGCCACCACCCCGTCCAGGGACTTCTACGACCTGATCGTGATCGGCGGCGGCCCGGCCGGCCTGGGCGCCGCGGTGTATGGCGCGTCCGAGGGCCTGCGCACCGTGCTGGTCGAGCGCACCGCGACCGGCGGCCAGGCGGGCCAGAGCTCGCGGATCGAGAACTACCTCGGCTTCCCGGACGGCGTGTCCGGTGCGCAGCTGACCGACCGGGCGCGCCGGCAGGCCGCCAAGTTCGGCGCCGAGGTGCTCACCACGCGCGACGTGATCGGCCTCGAGGTCAACGGCTCCGCGCGCAGCGTCCGGTTCGCCGACGGCAGCGCGATCGACGCGCACACGGTCATCCTGGCGACCGGCGTCTCGTACCGGCGCCTCGGCGCGCCCGGCCTGGACGACATGACCGGCCGCGGCGTCTACTACGGATCGGCGCTGACCGAGGCGGCCGCGTGCTCGGGGCAGGACGTGTTCATCGTCGGCGGCGCGAACTCCGCCGGGCAGGCCGCCGTCTACCTGTCCCGCGGCGCCAAGTCGGTGACGATCCTGGTGCGCGGGTCGTCGCTGGAACAGTCGATGTCCTACTACCTGATCCAGCAGATTCACAACATCCCGAACATCTCGGTGCGTACCTGCACCGAGGTGATCGGGGCCGAGGGCGACGGCCACCTGGAGCGGCTGACGCTGCGGGACACCTCGACCGGTGAGACCGAAACCGTCGATGCGCAGTGGCTGTTCCTGTTCATCGGCGCCGCCCCCCTGACCGACTGGCTCGAAGACGTCGTGGAGCGCGACCACCTCGGCTTCGTGATTGCCGGCCCCGACCTGTCGGTAGAGGGGCAGATGCCCCGGGGCTGGTCCCTGGACCGGGCCCCCTACCACCTGGAGACGAGCGTCCCCGGGGTCTTCGTGGCCGGCGACGCGCGCGCCGAGTCGGCCAAGCGCGTCGCATCGGCGGTCGGCGAGGGCGCCATGGCCGTCATGCTCGTGCACCGGTATCTGGAGAAGTTGTGACCGAGCAAACGCAGCAAGAACTGTCGTGCGCCGTCCAGGGCGAGCAGATGACGTGCAGCCCGGAGGAGCTGCGCACGCTGTTCCTCTTCGAGAAGCTGACCGACGAGCAGCTGGCCTGGCTGTGCACCCACGGCCACGTGGAGCTCATCCCGCCGGGCACCGTCTATAGCGAGGGCGACCCGGCGACCTGCTTCTACGTCCTGATCGAGGGCGAGGTCGTGATGTACCGCCGGGTCGGCGGCGACGACATCGAGGTGAACCGCACGTCCGGCCGCGGCACGTACACGGGCGCCTTCAACGCGTACATCGAGCAGCTGCCCCGCGTCTACAACAACTCGGTCCGGGTGGCGGTCCCGTCCAAGTTCTTCGTGCTGGGAGCCGGGGACTTCGCCGAGCTGATGCACCAGTGGTTCCCGATGGCCGTGCACCTGCTCGAGGGGCTGTTCTTCGGGCAGCGCCGGACGCAGGACGCGATCGGCCAGCGGGAACGGCTGCTGGCCCTCGGGTCGCTGTCCGCTGGCCTGACGCACGAGCTCAACAACCCGGCCGCGGCCGCGGTGCGGGCCACGGCCGCCCTGCGAGAGCGGGTCGCCGGCATGCGCCACAAGCTCGGCATGATCGCGGGCGGCAAGTTCACCCCGCAGACCATGCAGACCCTGATCCAGCTGCAGGAACGCGCGGTGGAGCTGGTCGCCAAGGCCACGGCGCTGACCCCGCTGGAGGCGTCCGACCGCGAGGACGAGATCACCGACTGGTTCGATGACCACGACATCGCCGGCGGCTGGGACCTCGCCCCGATCTTCGTCCAGGCGGGCCTGGACACCGCCTGGCTGGAGACCGTCGCCGCGACCGTGGACGAAGGGACGCTCGACAGCGCGCTGCGCTGGCTCGGCTACACGGTCGAGACCGAGCTGCTGATGAACGAGATCGAGGACTCGACCACGCGGATCTCGACGCTCGTCGGGGCGGCCAAGGAGTACTCGCAGCTGGACCGGGCGCCGCACCAGGACGTGAACGTGCACGAACTGCTTGACAGCACGCTGATGATGCTCGGCGGCAAGATCCCTCCGGGGATCACCGTGGTCAAGGACTACGACAGGTCGCTGCCCACGATCCCGGCCTACGCCGGCGAGCTCAACCAGGTGTGGACGAACCTGATCGACAACGCGGTATCGGCGATGAAGGGGACCGGCACGCTGACCGTGCGCACCGGCCTGGACCGGGACCGGAACCAGGCGGTGATCGAGTTCGGCGACACCGGCCCCGGCGTGCCCGAGGACATCCGCGACCGGATCTTCGAGCCGTTCTTCACCACCAAGCCGGTGGGCGAGGGCACCGGCCTGGGACTCGACATCTCCTGGCGGATCGTGGTCAACAAGCACCACGGGAATCTGCACGTGGAATCGGTTCCAGGAGACACCCGGTTCCAGGTCCGGCTTCCGCTGACCGAGCCCGAGCCAGATTTCGGGCCGGAACGCGACGCCGCCCTCCAGCCCGGCTCCGCTGCGCCACCCATCGACTCCCCCCAGCCTGCCCTCCCCGCCGAATCCGACAAGGAGACCCGATGACCGAGGTGCCGGGAATCGACCCGAGCGTCCCGCCGAGCGGGACGGGCTGCGTGGAGTGCGAGGCGGCCGGGGGATGGTGGCTGCACCTGCGCCGGTGCGCACAGTGCGGGCACGTCGGGTGCTGTGACACCTCGCCCTCGCAGCACGCGACGGCGCACGCACGGGCCACGGGCCACCCGTTCATCCGCAGCTTCGAGCCGGGCGAAGACTGGTTCTGGAGCTACCAGACCGAGGAGAGCTACGAGGGCCCCGATCTCGCCCCGCCCGAGCACCATCCGCTCGACCAGCCCACGCCGGGGCCGGCCGGCCGGGTCCCGGCCGGCTGGCAGCGCATGCTCAACTAGCGCCCGGCCCCCGGAATGTCTGCGCGAGTCGAAGTGAAAGATGCGGCGGCGGCCGGCGGGGGCGCGGCCGGGCCCAGGCGGCCGGTGCGCATCGCCAACTGCTCAGGGTTCTACGGTGACCGGGCCGAGGCGGCGCGGGAGATGGTCGAGGGCGGGCCGATCGACGTCCTGACCGGCGACTACCTCGCCGAGCTCACGATGCTGATCCTGTGGAAGGCCAGGCAGAAGGATCCCGGGGCCGGCTACGCCCGGACCTTCCTGACCCAGTTCGAGCAGGTCATCGGTTCCTGCCTGGACCGCGGCATCACGATCGTGGTCAACGCGGGCGGGCTGAACCCCGCCGGGCTTGCTGACCGGCTGCGCGACATCGCCGCGCGGCTCGGCCTGGCGCCGAAGATCGCCCACGTCGAAGGGGACGACCTGCTCGGCCGGCTCGGCGAGCTCACCGACGCGGGGCACGCGCTGGCGCACGCCGACACCGGCGAGCCGCTGGCCAAGGCCGGCGTCACGCCGGTCACCGCGAACGCCTACCTCGGCGGCTGGGGGATCGCGGCCGCGCTGCGGGCCGGGGCGGACGTCGTGGTCTGCCCGCGGGTCACCGACGCGTCGCTGGTCGTCGGGCCGGCGGCGGCCTGGCACGGCTGGGGCCCCGGTGACCTGGCGGAGCTCGCCGGGGCCGTGGTGGCCGGGCACGTCATCGAGTGCGGCCCGCAGGCCACCGGCGGCAACTACCCGTTCCCCGCCGAACTGCCGGACGTGCGCTATCCGGGTTTCCCGATCGCCGAGGTAGCGTCCGACGGCAGCAGCGTGATCACCAAGCACCCGGGCACCGGCGGCCTGGTGTCGGTGGGCACGGTCACCGCCCAGCTGCTGTACGAGATCGCCGGGCCCGCTTACGCGAACCCGGATGTGGTCGCGCACTTCGACACCATGCGGCTGGACGCCGACGGACCCGACCGGGTGCGGATCAGCGGCACCCGGGGTTCCACCCCGCCGGAGGATCTCAAGGTCGCGCTGAACTACCTCGGCGGCTACCGCAACACGATGACGATGGTGCTGACCGGCCTGGACATCGAGGAAAAGGCCGCCAGGGCGCAGTCCTTGCTGTTTGGCCTGCTCGGAGGCAAAGAGCGGTTCGGCGAGGTCGACGTGCAGCTGATCCGCACCGACCGCCCCGACGCGCCAACGAACGAGCAGGCAACGGCGCAGCTGCGGATCACGGTCATGGACCAGGACCCGGCCAAGGTCGGCCGGTCGTTCTCGGGCGCCGCGATCGAGCTGGCGCTGGCCTCCTACGCCGGCTTCCACACCACGACCCCGCCCACGCCGGAGACCGCCTACGGCGTGTACTGGCCGACGTTCGTGCCGGCCACCGAAGTCCAGCACGTGGTCGTGCTGCCCGACGGCACCCGCCAGGTGATCCCGCCGCCGGGCAGCGCCGCGACCCCGGCCGGTGAACCCACGCCGATCGAGGCCGCGTCCGGGCCCACCCCGCAGGCACCGGCACACCCCGCCACCCCGGACCACCCCGCCGACCCCACCCGCCGCGCGCCGCTCGGGCTGATCTGCGGCGCACGGTCCGGTGACAAGGGCGGCAACGCGAACGCCGGCCTGTGGGCCCGGCGGCCGGAGGCGTACGAATGGCTGCGCGATTACCTCGACGTCGCCCGGTTCAGGGAGTTGCTGCCCGAGGCGGCGGACTTGGAGGTGCGCCGGTATGAGCTGCCGAACCTGCACGCGCTGAACTTCGTCGTGGTCGGCCTGCTCGGTCTCGGCGTGGCCGCCTCGACGCGGCCCGACCCGCAGGCCAAGGGCCTCGGCGAGTACCTGCGATCCCGGTATGCCGACATCCCGGTCCGGCTGCTGCCGCCTA
>JASHQP010000463.1 GCA_030039095.1 Streptosporangiaceae bacterium | reverse complement strand
CGGTGATCGGCGCCCACCGCCGCAGCCATCGTCCCTGCCCGCGCAGTTCAGGCCGGGAGCCCAGCGCCGAGCCCGGCCAGGCCGCAACGAACGCGACGGCGTTGGTGATGTTGGCGGGCAGCGGCGGCAGGCCGGCCGCCAGCAGCGCAGGGTAGGAGATCAGCGAGGCGGTCCCGCCCGCTGACCCCACGATCCCGGCCAGCACCCCTGCGCCGGCCAGCAGGGCGGCCCCGGCGGGGTCTAGCTGCCCCATCCACCGGGCGGGTCCTGGCGGCCGGGCCGGACCTGCCAGTACTCCCATAGCTCCCGGCAGCGGCCGTCGGCCGCGAAGCGCAGCAGCAGGCAGCCGGGCAGGGTCACCTCGCCGTCCTCGGGGTCGATCATCGTGGTCCACCATTCCACCGCCACCCGGTCCGCGCCGATGACCGGCCGGCCCATCCGGACCACGACGTCGCGCTGCGTCCCGGCTCCGCGCTGCCAGTACTGGCGTATGGCCGCGCTGCCCACGTACGGCTCGCGGAAGACGCTCGTCCGGTACGCGGCGTCGTGGGTAAACAAGTCCACGATCTCGTCCGCGTCCGCCGTCTCCCAGGCCCGCCGGTAGCGCTCAGCCCACCGTTCGCAGGCCGCCAGATGCTCTTCGTCTCCCGGGCGATCCACGGCTAGCGACCGTACCACCACCCCGGGAACGCCGCGGACTCACTTGGCCATGGGCGGCGCGTCGTTCGGCGCCACGTACGCGCCTATCAGCCGGAAGATCGTGTCGCTCGCGTTGGGCTCAACCCCCTGGGAGTTGAACGCCGCGGCGTCGAAGGTCGTGACCACGGCGATCGCGATCTTCTGCGACGGAAGGTACGCCTCGGTGGCGCTGTACCCGCTCACCAGCGGGTTCTGCAGGATCCACGATCCGGACCGCACCACGCCGAGCCCGAAGTTGTAGGCGGGTATCTGCTTGAAGCAGCTGGGCGCGCAGTTGGACTGGGCGTGCCCGAAGCCGAGCAAGTTGGGGTCGGTCATCGCGTGGTAGCTCGATCTGGACAGCAGTTCGCCGGTGCCGACGGCCACCGCCGTCTTGGTCATGTCGTAGATATTCGTGGTCTGGTTCGCCCCGACTGGCACTCCCCAGTCGGTGTTCCAGTACGTCGCTTCCTCGTAGAAATTGACCTTCGCCGGGATGTGCAGCGCCTCTTTCCGTTCGGAACTGTACGAGTGCAGGACGGGCTCGGGAATGGTGGAGGTCTCGGAGCTCGTCGTGTTGGTCAGGCCCATGGGCCCGAGAACCTTCTCCTGCAGCAGCGTCGCGAGCGGCTTCTTCCCGATGATCGACAGAATGTGCCCGAGGATCATGAAGTTGGTGTGCGCATAGCTCCAGTTCGCCCCCGGCTTGAACTGCATGGGCCGGCTGAAGGCATATTTGAGCCGCTGCTGGTAGGTGAAGATCTGGAACGGGTTGGCGTTGAAGGCGGCCGTCCAGGCCGGGTCGGTCTCAAAATCTGGATACCCGGTGGTCTGGTTGGCGAGCATTTTGAGCGTGACCTTGCTGGCCTCCGGCAACGTCGGGTCCCACCGGTTGATGGTGTCGTTCAGGCTGACCTTGTGCTCGTCCACGAACTCCATGAGCAGCGTGGCCACGTAGGCGAAGGCGACGGCGCCGTTGCGGAAATGCATGGCCGGGGTGGCGGGCTGCCCGGTCAGCGACGGCCCGAACGCCTGCGTGGTCACGGCCTGGCTGCCCTTGGTGACCCGCACGATCACCGCCCGCAGGTGATAGGTGCTCATCGCCTTGCGCACGATCGCGGCGATGCCAGACGCCTGCGAGGATTGTGATACGACGGTGGTCGACCGCGTGGCCCTTGCCGCGGGTGCCGGGGACGAGCACGCGGTGAGCGCGACCGCCAGTGCCGCGATGGCGGCTGCGGCCAGGCCAGGTGCGCCGATCCGGCAGCGCCATCCAACTCCGGGCTTTCTTGCCATTTTCGCCATTTTCCGATAGGAGCGTAAGCGTCCATTTCACGGGCCCAATGAATGTCATCATGGGCCAGCCGGGCAGGCGGGAAAAGCCGCCACGCCCGAAACGACTCCGGAGCGGCGAAGCCAGAAGAATAATTCGACCCGGTAAAAGCCGTCTACGTCAGTTCGTTCTCGGTCGACACGACTACTGCATCCACTCCGGCCCGGCAATCGAGCGGGGGCGGTGCCTGGTCGCGAAGGATCCCGGCGTGGGCCGTACTGGGTGCCCAGCGGAACACAGCCCCTGCTGGAGCTGCCCGGACACTGGAACCCGTGCGACTGGCCCTACTTCGGCTGGACCTCCTACCATGGCGGGCTGCTCGCCGACCCGGCCGCGGTGGAGCGGATCTGGCTGGCGGAGTTCGCGTCTGCCCGCCACGACTGGGCGGGGACAAAGTCGGCCCGCTCCGGGCGGGCGACGCCCGGATGCCCACCGGATGCTGCGCAGGGACCGCGCCCTCGCGGCTTGACGCGGCGGCGAGGTTGAACACCGCCGCGCGCTGGTCGTATTCGAGCGTCACGAACGCGTACCGCCCGTTCCGTGAGGTCGCCACCTCGATCGCGCTTCCGGACAGCGCGCCCTGGCCGAGCCCGCTGCCGCCTGGCGCGGCGAGCGTGCCGAGCACCGCGCCGGCTGCCCCGGACTCGGCCCGGGCCACGCTGATGACCACGGCGCCGTTGCCGTCCGCCGCGAGCAGGTACTTGCCGTCCGGCGTGACCGTCTCCCCCAGCGGCTCGCCCGTTACCGGGATCGACGTGACCACGACCGGCCGGCCGGAGGCGGTCTTCGGCATCCGCAGGACGTCGATCGCTCACCTGCTGCGCTGCTGGCTGCCTGCCCGCGTGCTCGATCGCCACGGCCGGCTCGGCGAACCTCGGCTCGGTTCGGACGGCGATGCTCAGCACGGGGGAAAGCCCGTTCGGGGTAGCGGTGACGCCCGACGGACGTTACGGGTTCGTGGCGGTCGCCACGGTCGCAAACAGGCCCATACGATGGGGCCGTGTGCGTAGACGACAGCCCAGCCAGCCCGCCCGCCGCGGGACTGCACGACTTTGAGCCGGACGTCGAGATCCGCCTGGAGCCGGTCGACTCGGTCGTCGTGACCACGCTCATGGACAACGTCAGCGACATGCTCATGCCCAGCCAGGGCCCCGCGCGGCGGGTCGTGCTGGGGTCCGGCCCGTTGCGGTCGGCGGCGCTGATGGAGGGTGGGCAGACCCCCGACACGCTGGTCGCCGAGCACGGCTTCTCCGTGCTGGTGGCGGTCACCAAGGGCGGGAACACGCACCGGTTCCTCTTCGACACGGGGGCCAGCCCCGATGGCGTGGCCGAGAACATGCGCCGCCTGGACGTCGACCCGTCCTCGATCGAGGCTATCGTCTGCAGCCACGGCCACTTCGATCACACCGCGGGGATCGACGGCGTGATCCGGGCCGTCGGCCGGCCGAACATGCCGCTCCTCATTCACCCGCACTTCTGGCGGCGCCGCCGCCTCGCGCTTCCCGGCCGCGACCCGCTGGAGATACCGACCACCAGCCGCGGGGCCCTGACCGGTGCCGGTTTCGACATCATCGAGGAGCGGCAGCCGAGCTTCCTGTTCGACCGGTCCGTGCTGATCACCGGCGAGGTTCCGCGGACCACCGGATACGAGCCCGGCTTCCCGCCGAACCAGGCCTGGATCGACGGCAACTGGCAGCCCGACCCGCTCGTGCTGGACGACCAGGCCCTCATCGTCAACGTCGCCGGCAAGGGGCTCGTGGTCATCACCGGCTGCGGTCACGCTGGTGTCGTCAACATCGCCAGGTACGCGCGGCGGCTCACCGGCGACCAGCCGCTATACGCCCTGATCGGCGGGTTTCACCTCAGCGGCCCCGCGTTCGAGCCCCTGATCCCGCGTGTCCTCGACGACCTCGCGGCCATGGAGCCGGGCGTGCTGGTGCCCGCGCACTGCACCGGCTGGCGCGCGCAGCACGCGATGTCGGCGCGCATGCCGGCGGCGTTCGTGCCGAACAGCGTCGGGACCAGCTTCCACCTCTAAGCCGGATTCGCCGGACCACGGCCTGATCAGCCCGTCCTTGCCGCGGACGCGCCGGGGCACCGACGAGTAGGCGTCCGGGGCCTCGAGCGGGTGCAGGCTCCCGGCCCGGACGTCGACCACCTTGTGGACGTGGCGCCCGCCCGCCTGCTGCACCCAGGAAACCCAGGCATGCCACGAGCCGTCGCGTTCATGCATCTCCCAGGCAAGTAGGTGCCCGACCATACCTCCGCTCATCTGGACAATCGGAGGGCACCAGGGCGCATCACGGCTGCTCACCTGGCTAGTATTCGAACATAAGTTCGAGTTGTCAAGGTCAACGCATGTGACTGATGGGACTGCGTCGCGATGATGAGCCGGGAGTACTAGGGCTTGCCGTGGTGGCCCGACGGGAACAGCCAGCGCGCGTGGTTCATGAGCTCCTGTACGGCACGCCGGCGCGCGTCGGCGAAGTAGCGATCGGGATCGCGCACCATCCGCTCGGGGCGGTCGTCGTGGTCCTCGATGGTGATGTGGGGCGGCACCGTCGGTTCCTTCCTCACGACCTCAGTGTCAGCCGTCGCCCGGAGAGGGTCAACGGGCTGAAGGTCCTTTTCGCCTTGGCTTCAGCCTACGCCAGAGCGTCGGCCAGCAGCCCGGCCAGCAGGCGGATCAGCGGCACGTCGGTGCGCCGGATCCCGCCGGGTTCTAACGCGTCCACCATCAGCATGCCGAACGCGTTCTGGCCGGCCGCGACCGGAACGGCCGCGAACGACTGGTACGTCTGCGGCGCTGTCGGGCGCCAGCCCGCCGGGGGCTCCGCGCCGAGGTCGGGGCAGAACAGGTGCTGGTTGTGCCGGATCATGCCGAACACCAGGTCCCCTTCGGCGGTCCCTTCGGTGATCGGTTCCAGGGGGTCGTCAACGCGGCCGCTGTACTGAGCGGGAACCAGCACCCGTGGCGTGCCCGGCGCGAACCGGAACAGGCTGGCCCGGACCCGCCCCGAGCCAGCCAGATGCGCCGCCGAGTCAACCACCATGGCGACCATCCCTCCCTGCAGCGCTTCGCGTTCCCGCCGGCCTCCCGCGGTGGCGACGCGGCCCAGCTGGCGGACGATGGGATCCAGCGCATCGTTCATCGTTACCTGCATGGCGACCGCCGCGTCCACCGCCGCCCGCTGTGCCTGGGCGCGCAGCCGCTCCTTGCGGATCTGCTCGTACGCGGGTACCCCGGCCGCGGTCACGCTGGCGGCCACGGCCCCGAGCGTCCACCACTCCCGGTCCGCCACCGCCGCGCCCGCCTGCATGCCGAGCCACGTCGCCAGGCCAACCGCGGCCAGGCTGATGGCCGTCGTCAGGTAGACGCGCGCGCCGGATGGAATTCTCATCGTCTAGTCGAACTCGGTCGGCAGCGACGGGTCGAGGTGGTGCGCCAGGGCTCGCCCGAGCTGCGGGTGATTGACACGGCCGAGGGACAGCGGCGGCAGGCGGTCCATGGCGAACCAGCCGACGTCCAGGGTCTCCAGCGCCGCCGGCGGCTGCCGCGTTCCCTCGGCGCGGCAGAGGAAGAACAGCTTGTAGACGTGCACCGGCAGGGGCGGCGGGTTCTGCTGAATCTCCCGGTCCCAGCACGCGATCAGCTTCACCGCC
>JASHQP010000039.1 GCA_030039095.1 Streptosporangiaceae bacterium | reverse complement strand
TGCTGTACATCGACATGCATCTGGTGCACGAGGTCACCTCGCCGCAGGCGTTCGAGGGCATCGAGCTGGCGGGCCGCAAGGTGCGCAGGCCGGATCTGACAGTTGCGACGATGGACCACGACGTGCCCACGATCGGCCTGGACAAGCCCATCGCCGACGAGCTCGCGGCCAAGCAGATCGAGCGGCTCGAGCGCAACTCCCGGGTGCACGGCGTCACCTTGTTCCCCCTCGGCAGCCCCGAGCAGGGCATCGTGCACGTGATCGGGCCCCAGCTGGGGATCACCCAGCCCGGCATGACGATCGTCTGCGGTGACAGCCACACCTCGACCCACGGCGCGTTCGGCACGCTGGCCTTCGGCATCGGCACCAGCGAGGTCGAGCACGTGCTGGCCACCCAGACGCTCCGGCAGGTCAAGCCCGCGGCCATGGCGGTCACCGTGGACGGTGAGCTCGGGCCCGAGCTCACCGCGAAGGACCTGGTGCTCGGCATCATCCGGGCGCTGGGCACCGGCGGCGGCGTCGGCTCGGTGATCGAGTACCGCGGCGCGGCGATGCGGGCGCTGTCCATGCAGGGCCGCATGACCGTCTGCAACATGTCCATCGAGGGCGGCGCCCGGGCCGGGATGATCGCCCCGGACGACACCACGTTCGCGTTCCTCGAGGGCCGCCGCTACAGCCCGAAGGGCAAGCTGTGGGAGCGGGCCCTCGACGACTGGCGCAGCCTGGCCACGGACGACGGGGCCGCGTTCGACCGCGAGATCCGGGTCGACGCCTCGGCGCTGCGGCCCGCCGTCACCTGGGGCACGAACCCGGCGCAGTCGGTCACGATCGACGAGGTGGTGCCGGACCCCGCCGCGCTGGGCACGCCCGAGCTGCGCAACGGAGCCGAGCGGGCGCTGGCCTACATGGGCCTGACCCCGGGCACCGCGATCCGCGACATCACCGTGGACACGGTGTTCATCGGCTCGTGCACCAACGGCAGGCTCGAGGACCTGCGCGCTGCGGCCGACGTGGCCCGCGGCAGGAAGGTCAGCCCGGGCGTGCGGGCGCTGATCGTCCCGGGCTCGGCGCGGGTCAAGGCCGAGGCCGAGGCCGAGGGGCTGGACCGGGTGTTCACCGAAGCCGGGTTCGAGTGGCGGTCGGCCGGATGCTCGATGTGCCTGGGCATGAACGGCGACATCCTGGCCCCCGGCCAGCGCTCGGCGTCCACCAGCAACCGCAACTTCGAGGGGCGCCAGGGCCCCGGCGGGCGCACCCACCTGGTGTCGCCCGCTGTGGCGGCGGCAACCGCCGTCGCCGGACACTTCTCGCTGCCGGGAGATCTGTAATGCCAGGAGTCAAGCGCATAACCGGCCGCTCGGTGGCACTGGACCGCCGCGACGTCGACACCGACCAGATCATCCCGGCCTCCTGGCTCAAGCGGGTCGAGCGGACCGGCTTCGCGGCCGGGCTGTTCGGCGCGTGGCGGCAGGACCCGGACTTCGTGCTGAACCGCCCCGGCGCCGCCGAGGCCAAGGTGCTCGTCGCCGGCTCCAACTTCGGCTGCGGCTCGTCGCGTGAGCACGCGGTCTGGGCGCTGCAGGACTTCGGCTTCCAGGCGGTCGTGGCGCCCAGCTTCGGCGACATCTTCCGCAACAACGCCGTCAACGCGGGCCTGGTCCCCGCCAGGGTGGCCGAGGAGGGCGTGGCACGGCTGTTCGCGGCGTTGCGCACCGACCCGGACGCCGAGGTGGCAGTCGACGTCGCTGCGCGCGAGGTGACGATCTCCTCGGCCGGCCTGGCCGAGCCGTTCGAGCTCGCCGACTACGCACAGTGGCGGCTGCTCGAGGGACTCGACGACATCGGGCTGACCTTGCGGCACGAGGAGGCAATCACCGCGTTCGAGGCCAGTCGCCCGGGATGGCTGCCCAGCCTCGCGGGCCAGTAGGCGCGATGCGCCGGTGACCGGGGAAAGCCAGGTGCGGTGAGATGAGCCGAACGGCACCCCGGTCACACGCCGCGACGGTAGTGTTATCCTGTACGCCGAGCAACTTCGGACGGAGAATTCGTGCGCATCTACCTATCCCTCGTACTTATCACCTAGCGCGAGCCCGCACACAGGGCTCGCGCTGACCTCCTACGCCACGACGGCGAGGAGGTTTTTTGTTGGACTCGGCCCTGAAGAAGAAGAAGAAGAAGGAGCAACCCCGTGCAACTCACCGGAGCCCAGGCACTGGTGCGAAGTCTGGAGCAGCAGGGCGTCGAGGTGGTCTTCGGGCTTCCCGGCGGCGCGATACTTCCGGCCTATGACCCGCTGCGGTCCTCGTCGCTCCGGCACGTGCTGGTCCGGCACGAGCAGGGCGCGGGCCACGCAGCCGAGGGCTACGCGTGGGCGAGCGGCCGGACCGGCGTCTGCATGGCCACCAGCGGCCCGGGCGCGACCAACCTGGTCACCGCGCTGGCCGACGCGTACATGGACTCGGTCCCGCTGGTCGCGATCACCGGCCAGGTTTCCAGCGCCATGATCGGCACCGACGCGTTCCAGGAAGCCGACATCACCGGGATCACGCTGCCGGTGACCAAGCACAACGAGCTGGTCACCAGCGCCGAGCGGATCCCCGCGGCGATCGCCGAGGCGTTCCACATCGCCTCGACCGGCCGGCCGGGCCCGGTGCTGGTCGACGTGCCCAAGGACATCATGCAGACCACGATGACCTGGGCGCCGGGCACGTGGCCGCCGGCGATGAACCTGCCCGGCTACCGGCTGCCCGCCGCGCCGGACACGGCAGCGATGCGCGCCGCCGCCGCGCTGCTGCGGCAGGCCAGGCGCCCGGTGCTGTACGTCGGCGGCGGGGTGATCAAGGCTGGCGCACACGCCGAGCTGCTCGCGCTGGCGGAACTGGCCAAGGCTCCGGTGACGACCACGCTGATGGCGCGTGGCGCGTTCCCGGACCCGCACCCGCTGGCGCTGGGCATGCCCGGCATGCACGGCTGCTACACGGCGGTCGCCGCGCTGCAGGAGGCCGACCTCGTCGTCGCTCTCGGGGCGCGCTTCGACGACCGGGTGACGGGAAACCTTGCGACGTTTGCGCCGCATGCGAAGATTGTGCACGCCGACATCGACCCCGCCGAGATCGGCAAGAACCGGGTGCCCGACGTTCCGATCCCCGGCGACGTCCGCGCCACGCTGGCCGGGCTGACCCAGAGCCTGGCCGAGCTGATCGCCGAGAACGGCCCGCCGGACACCGGGTACTGGCTGCGCTGCATCGGCGACTGGAAGCGCCGGTTCCCGCTGCGGTACACCCAGGACGCCGACGGCCCGCTGAAGCCGCAGCACGTGGTGGAGCGGCTGTCCGCGCTGACCGGTGGCGAGGCCGTCGTGGTGGCGGGCGTCGGCCAGCACCAGATGCACGCGGCGCAGCACTACTCGTTCACGAAGCCGCGGTCCTGGATCAACTCCGGCGGTCTGGGCACGATGGGGTTCGCCGTGCCCGCCGCGATGGGCGCCCAGGTGGGCAGGCCCGGCGAGCTGGTGGTCGCGATCGACGGCGACGGCTGCTTCCAGATGACCGCGCAGGAGCTGGCCACGTGCGCGATCGAGCACCTCCCGATCAAGGTGCTGATCTTCAACAACGGATTCCTCGGCATGGTCCGGCAGTGGCAGGAGCTGTTCTACGAGGAGCGGTACTCCGAGGTCGAGCTCGGCACCGCGATCCCGGACTACGTGAAGCTGGCAGAGGCCTACGGCTGCCAGGGCCTGCGCTGCGACCGCGCCGACGACGTCGACGCGGTGCTGGACAAGGCGCTCGCCACCACGGACGTGCCGACGGTGGTGGACTTCCGGGTGCACGACCGCGAGGGGGTGTTCCCGATGGTGCCCGCCGGCCGGCCCAACGACGAGATCACCCTCGGCCCGGAGTTCAGCGCCGAGGAGCAGCAGGCAGCCACGCGCAGGGAACTGCGCGGCGAAATGACCAAGAACACGGAGGTGCTGGCCCGGTGAGTACCCACACGCTCTCGGTCCTGGTCGAGAACAAGCCCGGCGTGCTCGCGCACGTCGCCGGGCTGTTCTCGAGGCGCGCGTTCAACATCTCGTCGCTGGCCGTCGGCCCGACCGAGGACCCCAAGGTCAGCCGCATGACGATCGTCGTCGACGGCGCGTCCACGCCGGTGGAGCAGGTGGCCAAGCAGCTGGACAAGCTGGTCCGGGTGCTGAAGGTGGTCGAGCTCGACGACCACGCCGCCGTCGAGCGCGAGCTCGCGCTGATCAAGGTCAGGATCGACCCGGCGCTGCGCGGCGAGCTGCTCGAGGTGGCGACCGTGTTCCACACCAAGGTCGTGGACATGAGCCCGGAGACCGTGGTCCTCGAGGCGACGAGCAGCCCGGGCAAGCTCGACTCCCTGCTCGAGAACCTCGAGCGCTACGGAACGTGCGAGCTCGTGCGCACCGGGCGGATCGCGATGTCGCGTGGCAGCACCACGATCACCGACGACGAGGCCCCGCTCGCCGAGGCCGTCTGACAAGCCGACCGAAAACCGCTGAGAGGACAGATATTCCCATGGCCACCGTGTACTACGACTCCGACGCGGATCTGAGCCTGATTCAGGGCCGCAAGATCGCCGTGCTGGGCTACGGCTCGCAGGGCCACGCCCACGCGCTCAACCTTCGCGACTCCGGCTGCCAGGTCCGCGTCGGCCTCCCGGAGAGCTCGAAGTCCCGGCCCAAGGCCGAGGCCGAGGGCCTCACGGTCACCGACCCCGCGGACGCCTGCGCCTGGGCGGACGTGATCATGGTGCTCACGCCGGACACCGGGCAGCGCAAGCTCTACGCCGAGGCCATCGCGCCGAATTTGCGCCCGGGCGACGCGCTGTTCTTCGCGCACGGCTTCAACATCCACTTCGGCTACATCACGCCGCCGCCCGACATCGACGTCGCCATGGTCGCGCCGAAGGCGCCCGGGCACCTGGTGCGGCGCCAGTTCGAGGCCGGCCAGGGCACGCCGGTGCTCGTCGCCGTGGCCCAGGACGCGACCGGCAAGGCCTGGGACCTGGCCCGCTCGTACGCCGCCGGGATCGGCGGCACCAAGGCCGGGGCGCTGGTCACCACGTTCAAGGAGGAGACCGAGAGCGACCTGTTCGGCGAGCAGGCGGTGCTCTGCGGCGGCGTGACCTCGCTCGTCAACGCCGGGTTCGAGACCCTGGTGGCGGCCGGCTACCAGCCCGAGGTCGCGTACTTCGAGTGCCTGCACGAGCTGAAGCTGATCGTCGACCTGATGTACGAGGGCGGCATGAAGTGGATGCGGTACTCGGTCAGCGACACCGCCGAGTACGGCGACCTGACCCGCGGGCCGCGGGTGATCGGGGACACGACCAGACAGGCCATGGCCAAGCTCCTGGCCGACATCCAGTCCGGCGAGTTCGCGCGCGAGTGGATCGCCGAGGATGACGCGGGCCGGCCCAACTTCGAGCGGCTGCGCGCCGCCGCGGCCGACAGCACGGTGGAGACGGTCGGCCGGCCGCTGCGCCAGATGATGAGCTGGCTCGACGCGCCGACGGACCGGGAGGATGTATGACGACGCCCGACCCTGTACCGGGGTCGCGAGTCGCGCGGGCTTACGCGATCGCGCACCTGCCCGGCGACGGGGTGGGCCCCGAGGTCACGGAGGTGGCCAGAGACTGCGTGGACGCGGTCGCGGTCACCCACGGGTTCGTCGTCGAGTGGCGCGGCTACCCGCTCGGCGCCAAGCACTTCCTGGCCACCGGCGAGGTGCTGCCGGACACGGTGCTCGACGAGCTGCGCAAGGCCGACGCGATCCTGCTCGGCGCCGTCGGCAGCCCGGAGGTTCCGCCCGGGGTGCTCGAGCGCGGGCTGCTGCTGCGGCTGCGGGCCGAGCTCGACCTGTACGTGAACCTGCGGCCGTCCAAGCTGAGGCCCGGCGTGCCCGGGGCCGTGAGCCGGCTCCGGCCTGCGGACCTCGACTTCGTGATCGTGCGGGAGAACACCGAGGGCCTGTACGCGGGCGCCGGCGGAACCGTGCACCGCGGCACCGCGTTCGAGAGCGCGACCGAGGAGTCGCTGAACACCAGGGCCGGGGTCGAGCGGTGCGTACGATACGCGGCCGACCTGGCCGCGCGCCGCCGCGGGCGGCTGACGCTTGTGCACAAGACCAACGTGCTCTCTCACGCCGGTGACCTGTGGCGCCGGGTGGCCGGCGAGGTGGCCGCCGAGGCCGGGCTGCCGCTGGAGTACGCGCACGTGGACGCCGCCTGCCTGTACCTGGTCGACGACCCCGGGCGGTTCGACGTGATCGTCACCGACAACCTGTTCGGCGACATCCTGTCCGACCTGGGTGCCGCGCTGACCGGGGGCCTCGGGGTGGCGCCGAGCGGCAACCTCAACCCCGACCGCACCGGCCCGTCGGTCTTCGAGCCGGTGCACGGCTCGGCACCGGACATCGCGGGCACCGGGCGCGCGAACCCGGCGGGTGCGGTGCTGTCGGCCGCGCTGATGCTGGACCACCTCGGCGAGACCGAGGCGGCCTCCGACCTGGACGCCGCGGTGTCGGCCGTGCTGGGCGCCGGCGCACCGGCGACGACGTCCGGCTGGGAAGACGCGCTGCGTGAGGCCCTCGACGCGAAGGCGGGTGCCCGGTGAGCGGGGGCGGGCCGGGCGAGGCGCAGCAGCCCAAGGTAGAGATCTACGACACCACGCTGCGGGACGGCTCGCAGCAGGTCGGCCTCGACCTCACCGTGGCCGACAAGCTGCGGGTCGCGGCTGCGCTGGACGGGCTCGGCGTCGACGTCATCGAGGGCGGGTGGCCGGGGTCCAACCCGAAGGACGCCGAGTTCTTCGCCCGCGTGGGCGAGCTGAACCTGAAGCACGCTCGGCTTGCCGCGTTCGGCGCCTGCCGGCTGCCGCGCCGCGGCGTGGACGACGACCCGAACCTGGCCGCCCTGCTGGCCGCGCAGACGCCGATCGTGACGCTGGTCGGCAAGGCGTGGACGCTGCACGTCGACGAGGCGCTGCGCACGACCAGGGAGGAGAACCTGGCCATGGTGGCCGACTCGGTGGCGTTCATGGCGGCCGCCGGGCGGAGGGTCGTGTTCGACGCCGAGCACTTCTTCGACGGCTACCGTGCGGACCGGGGCTACGCGCTCGCCGTGCTCGACGCGGCGATGTCGGCGGGCGCCGACACGCTCGCGCTGTGCGACACCAACGGCGGCACGCTGCCCGACGACGCGGCGCGCGTGGTCGCCGAGATCGCGGCGAAGGTCGGGGCCGGCGTCCGCGTGGGCGTGCACTTCCACAACGACTCGGCGTGCGCGGTGGCGAACTCCGTGGTCGCCGTGTCCGGCGGGGCGCTGCACGTTCAGGGCGCCGCGAACGGCTACGGCGAGCGCTGCGGCAACGCCGACCTGTTCTCGGTCATCGCAGGCCTGGAGCTGAAGCGGGGGCACGAGCTGCTGCCGCCGGGCCGCCTGGCCGAGCTGGCGTCGACGGCACGGACCATCGCCGAGTTCGCCAACCTGCCGCTGGCCTCGCGCCAGCCGTACGTCGGCTCGTCGGCGTTCACGACCAAGGCCGGCCTGCACGCGTCGGCGATCGCGCGGCGGCCCGACGCGTACGCGCACGTCGATCCCGGCGCGGTCGGCAACCAGCAGCGGGTGCTCGTCAGCGAGCTGGCCGGGCGCAGCAACGTGCTGGCCAAGGCCACCGAGCTCGGCCTGGAGCTGTCGCCGGAGCAGGCCACCGAGGTGCTCGACCAGGTCAAGGCCGCCGAGCACCGCGGCTACGCGTACGAGGCCGCCGACGCCTCGTTCGAGCTGCTCGTTCGCAAGATCGTCGGGGCGCTGCCCGCCTGGTTCGCGCTGGACAGTTACCGGGTGATGATCGAGCGCTCGGCGGCCGAGGACCGCAGCGAGGCGATCGTGCGGCTGCGGCTCGGGGACGAGCGCGTGGTCGCCGTAGGCGAGGGTGTCGGCCCGGTGCACGCGCTCGACCAGGCGCTGCGCCGCGCGCTCAGCGGCTTCTACCCGGCGCTGTCGGGCATCCACCTGATCGACTACAAGGTGCGGATCCTGGACGGCAGGGCCGCGACCAGCGCCGTCACCCGGGTGATGCTCACCTCGGGCGACAGCGTGGGGGAGTGGACGACGGTCGGGGTGTCCGACGACATCGTCACCGCCTCGTGGGAGGCCCTCGCCGACGGCGTCGCCTACGGCCTGCTGCGCGCCGGCGCTGAGCCCCCTGGGCTGTCCGAGGAGGACATGCACGGTGTCCGCCAGCCGGTGACCGGGTAAATGCCCAGCTATGGACGCGGCGGGCAATGATCAGCCGGGGCGGCCAGGTATCGGCCGCCCGGCCGCAGATCACCATACGGCAGGCGGCCGCCGCCAGCGTCAGCGGCCGGTCAGCTCCAGGCGCTCGGGCGCGTGCAGCGCGGGGGGCTCGGGATAGCTGATCTCAGCGCCGGTCCAGCGGCAGCGGGCGAGCAGCGGCTCGGCCGTTCCCTCGGCAAGCGCGATCGCGTGGGCGGAACCGGGGCAGGCGTGCTCCCCGTAGCCGAATGCCAGGTGCCCGGCCGGGTCGTCGCCCGCCACGCTGAGGTCGAGAACGACCGTCTCGCCGGAAGGGGCGACGCGCTGGGTGAACCGCACGGGGGGCTCGGCACGCAGCACGCGCGCCACTAGCCGGGCCGCTGGCACGCGGTGGTCCTCCCGGATCCCCGCCGCGACCGCGTTGCCGATGAGCCCGGCGGTCGCGGCATAGGCCTGGATCAGCAGGCCGATCCTGGCGGCCACGTGCTCGCCGGGCCCGGCGGGCAGCAGGCGGGTCAGCCGGGCCACGCAGTCGTTGGCGTCGGCGCTGCCGGGGCTCCCGGTGCTGCCCGGCAGGTACGCGGCGGCAACCGCGGGGAGCTGCGCGACGGCCAGGTCCGGATCCGCGGCTCCGAGCGCCCGGGCCAGCACCAGGCCGGGCACCCGCCTGGCCACCAGCGCCATCGCGTCGAACGGGCGGCGGTCGGATGCGGCAATGATCGTGGACGTTATCCTGCTGGCCCCGGCGCGGAGCAGGCCAAGATCCAGCGGCAGCAGCAGGCCGATGGCCAGGTCCCGGCGGCGCTCGTGGTCCCCGCCGCTGCTCATCCGGGCCACGTTCTGCCGCAGCCACGCCATCGTGGCCGGCGGCGCACCGGTGCCCGGGTCGGGCACCGTGTGGCCGGGGTCGTGGAGAATCGCCCGGACCATGGCCGGTTCGTCAACGGCGCGCGGCAGCGCGGGGCGCGGCCCGGTTCTGGTGTCCATGCACGGAGCCTAGGAGGCAAACGTTTCGTCCGGCGCCGAAACGTGACCGCGCAGCCGCGCCGGCCGCTAAGGGCACGTCAAGGCTCGTGGCGGCGGCGTTAAGAACGCGTCAAGATCATTGGCGAGCTGCCGGGTCCACGGTCGACTGGATTCGAGATGAGCGTGACCCGCGGAAGACGAGGGGTCGCGGCGCCGCTGGCGCTGCCGGCCTGCTTTGGCGCGCTGTTCCTGGTCGGCACGCTGGCCGCCGGGACCGACGGCTGGGTCGACGCCACCTGGGTGCTGGCGCTGGCCACGGTCATCGTCACCGCCGGGTGCTTCCTGGCCGAGCCCGCGGCCGCGCCGCTGCTCGGGCCGATCGGCTGGCTCACCGTTGTCGGCTTCTCCCGCGCCCCTTATGCCCAGCTACGCCTGACCGGGCCGGTGGCCGAGCGGGCCGCGATCGTGATCGCCGCCGGGACCCTGGCAGGCGCCGGTGCGGGTGTGCTGATGCGCAGAATCGCCTCGTCGTTCACACTATGGATTGTGGACAGGCCCGAAGACCGCTGGCCACCGGCCGACCCTGCAGCCGGGAGGCCGGAGCAGGCTGCGGCAGTCCCGCCCCAACCCCCCAGGGCGGGGCTGCCGCGGCGGGACGTGCTGCCGTTGCGCTGGGCACGTCGCGTATCGGGACTGTCGAGCGGCATCGGCCGCAGACGGCTGCTGGCCGGCGTCATCCTGGTGGCCGGGCTGCCGCTGCTCACCGCCGCGCTCGTCGCCGTGCAGCACAAGCTGAGCCTGGCCGACGACCTGCTGATCTACCTGGTGGCCGTCGTCGCGGTCGCGGTGGTCGGCGGGTTCTGGCCCGCCGTGCTCGCGGCCGTCACGTCCAGCCTGCTGCTGAACTGGTATTTCACCCGCCCCGTGCACACGCTCTCGATCGCCGATCCGCAGAACCTGCTGGCGCTGCTGCTGTTCGTCACCGTCGCGGTCACGGTGAGCAGCGTCGTCCACCTGGCTGCGCACCGGGCGCAGCAGGCGGCGCGCAGCGCCGGCGAGGCCGCCGAGCTGCTCGTGCTGGCGCAGACGGTGCTGGGCGGGGCCGACACCCCGGCCGAGATCCTCAGCCACCTGACCGGCACCAGGGGCGGACGGGCCGAGTTGCTCGAGCAGGTGCGTGGCCAGTGGATCCGGGTCGCGGTCAGCGGCAGCGCGCCGCCGGAAGCGACGGCGGTCAGGGTCGAGCCCAGGCCCGGCCTGGCCCTCGTCGTCACCGCGCCGATCACGCAGGTAACGGTGCGGCTGCTGGATGGCTTCGCCGCACAGGCCGCGGCGGCGCTCGACCGGGACCGGCTGCGGACGCAGGCCGCGCAGGCGGAGGCGCTCGCTGAGGGCAACCGGATGCGCACGGCGCTGCTCGCCGCGGTCAGCCACGACCTGCGCACGCCGCTGGCGTCGATCAAGGCCAGCGTCAGCACGCTGCGCCAGACGGACGTGGAGTGGACGCCGGATGACGAGGCCGCGCTGCTCGCCACCATCGAGCAGGGCGCCGACCGGCTGGACGCGCTGATCGGCAACCTGCTGGACATGAGCAGGCTGTCCACTGGGTCGCTGCAGCCGTTCCTGCGTCCCACCTCCATCGACGAGGTCGCGCCGATCGCGCTGCGCGGCCTTGACGCCGGCGGGACCGTCCGGCTGCGGGTCCCGGACCGGCTGCCGCTGGTGCGCACCGACCCAGGCCTGCTGGAGCGGGTCCTGGCCAACCTGTTCGCGAATGCGCTCGCCCACTCCCCGCCGGGTAACCCGCCGGCGATGCAGGCCGAACAGGCCAGAGACGGGAACGTGATCCTGGAGATCATCGATCACGGGCCCGGCGTGCCGGACGCGCTCAAGGAGCGGATGTTCGAGCCGTTCGAGCGGCTGGACGCCGGCCGGCGGGAGGCCCGCACCACAGGCAACGGCGTCGGCCTCGGCCTCGCTGTGGTCAAGGGATTCCTCGACACCATGGGAGGCTCGGTCGCGGCGGCGGACACACCGGGCGGCGGCCTCACGATCAGGGTGACGCTGCCGACGGCCCACGCCGGCGCGGTCGTGGCAGCCGACTCGTGACCAGGGTCCTGGTCATCGACGATGAGGCGCCGATCCTGCGGGCCCTGCGGATCAACCTGACCGCGCGCAAGTACGAGGTGACCACCGCCGCGGACGGGACGTCCGGCTTGGCCACCATGGCCAGGGAAAGGCCCGACGTGCTGATCCTCGACCTCGGGCTGCCGGACATGGACGGGACCGACGTCATCAGGGGGGTTCGCGGCTGGACGTCCACCCCGATCATCGTGCTGTCCGCGTGGGGTCAGGAGAGTCAGAAGGTCGCGGCGCTGGACGCGGGCGCGGACGACTACGTCACCAAGCCTTTCGGCATGGACGAGCTCCTGGCGCGGCTGCGAGCCGCCGTGCGCCGCGCATCGCCCGCGCCCGACGAGCCCGTGATCGTCACCCCGGACTTCACCGTCGACCTCGCGGACAAGCGGGTCACCCGGGACGGCGCCGACGTCCGGCTCACCCCGACCGAATGGCAGCTGCTCGAGGTCCTGGTCCGCAACAGCGACCGGCTGGTCACCCAGCGCCAGTTGCTGCAGGAGGTGTGGGGGCCGGCGTACCAGACCGAGGGCAACTACCTGCGGGTCTACGTGGCCCAGCTGCGCCGCAAGCTGGAGCCCGACCCGTCGCGACCGCAGCACCTGCTGACCGAGCCCGGCATGGGATACCGGTTCCGGCCCTGAACGCCGGGCCGGAACCGCTCAGGAGTCCCTGGCCTGGCCGTCGTCGGGGGCGAGCAGCTCGTAGGCCGGGTTTATCATCACGGCGTCGCCGTGGCGGAAGCCCACCCGCCCGCGGACCCGGATCCGGGCGCCGCAGTCGATCCCCGGGATGTGTGCCCGGCCGTAGAACAGCACGGTGAGATGGCCAGTGGAATCCGCGATTTCGGCGGCCAGCACGGTGTTGCGCTCCACCGGGCGGATCTTCACCGCGTATACCCGGCCCTCCACCGTGGCCCGGCCGCCGCCGCGGCCGCCATTGCCTCCTGCGAGCGACGTCAGCCTCCCGATGGGGGTCACGCCCTGCGGTGGCTGCGGCTGCTCGGACGTGCTGCCGGCAGGGGTGGCCGCGCT
>JASHQP010000462.1 GCA_030039095.1 Streptosporangiaceae bacterium | reverse complement strand
GGCTCCATCCTCGTCGCGGTGGCCGTCGCTGCGACGACACCGGCCGGCGCGCTACCCGGGGCGATAGGCGCCGTGACCGCGCTGATCATCGCCTCCCGGTGGGCTGCCGTGGCGATCCTGCGACCCAGGAGGACCAGCACCGCCGCGCGGAACGTGGCCCATGACCAGGCCACGTAGGCCTGTGCCTTCACGGCGCTCGAACCCGCGGACCTAGGCGACGGCCGTGCGGAAGACGCGGGTGGCCCAGGCCAGTACCAGCAGGCAGAGCGGGACGAGCACGGCGAACGCCTGCCAGACCGCGCTGCCCGACAGCGTGCCGCCGGCCAGCACCCGGGAAGCCTGGACCAGGTAGTACAGCGGGTTGACGTGCGCCAGCACGCGCATCCAGGCCGGGCCGAGCGAGATCGGCAGCAGCACGCCAGCCAGCAGCAGGATCGGCAGGTTGATGCCGTTGGCGATCGCCGCGAACCCGCTGATCTCCTTCGTGACCAGCGCGGTGGCGATCGACCACGCGGCCGTCGTCACCATCAGCAGGGCCAGCAGCACGGCCAGCAGTCCCAGCCCTGCCCAGTGCACCGAGAAGCCGAACCCGTAGCCGACCGCCACCACGACCCCGTCGAACACCAGCATCATCACCAGGCCGGCCAGGATCGGGCCGATCAGGATCGCGAACCGGCTGGCCGGGGTGACCCGGAAGCGCTCGATGACCCCGGCCTTCAGCTCGAAGATCGTGCTGAAGCCCGGGCCGATGCCGCTCGCGTACGCGAGCAGCGACAGGATCCCGGGCAGGAACAGGTCGAGCACGTTCCCCGTCGGCAGGCCGCGGGACCCGACCAGGTGCTCGAGCAGCGGGGTGAACAGCGCCAGGTACAGGATCGGGGTGGAGAACCCGACGATCACCCAGACCGGGTTGCGCAGCAGCTGGGTGAGGTATCGCTGGTAGAGCAAGCCAACATCCCTGGCCGTCTTCACGCGGCCACCTCCTTGGTCTCGGACGTGGCCGGCCCTGCGCTCCGGTCGCCGGCCTTGCCTGCGTCGCCGTCGCCCGATTCGCGCAGCGACCGGCCGGTCTGCCGCAGGAAGACGTCGTCGAGGGTCGGCTCGGACATGGATATCGACCGGACCCCGATGCCGCTGGCGTCCAGCAGCCGGATCAGCTGCGGCAGCGCGGCGCCGCCGTCATCGACGTACAGCCGGACCTGGCCGTCGTCGGCCGCGAGCTCGCGCACGTAGGGTTCCCCGGACAGCACCGGCGCGGCGCGCTCGGCCTCGTGGTCCTCCTGGCGCAGGCTGATCACGATCGCGTCGCCGGCGACCTGCTGCTTGAGTTCCCTCGGGGTTCCCTCCGCGACGATCAGGCCGTGGTCCATGATCATCAGCCGGTCGCAGAGCACGTCGGCTTCCTCCAGATAGTGCGTGGTCAGGAACACCGTCGTGCCGCGCTCGCGGAGCGAGCGGATGTGGTCCCAGAGGTTGGCCCGGCTCTGCGGGTCGAGCCCGGTCGTTGGCTCGTCGAGGAACAGCACCGACGGGTCGTGCACGATGCCCAGCGCGATGTCGAGCCGCCGGCGCTGCCCGCCCGAGTACGTGCTGACCCGGCGGTCGGCGAACTCGGCCAGGTCGAGCAGCCGGGCAAGCTCCGCGGCGCGGGGCGCCACCTGCGCCCGGGCCGCCCCGTACAGGCGGCCCTGCAGGATCAGGTTCTCCCGCCCGGTGGCGAGCTCGTCGGCGCCGCCGAGCTGGCTCACGTAGCCGATCCGCTCGCGCACCTGCTTCGGCTGCCGGGCGACGTCGAAGCCCGCCACGGTCGCGGTTCCGGAGCCGATCGGGAGCAGCGTGGTCAGCATGCGCAGCGTCGTGGTCTTGCCGGCCCCGTTCGGGCCGAGGAAGCCGAAGATCTCACCGCGGCGCACGTCGATGCTGACGCCCTGGACGGCGTCGACGGGCCCGCCCTTCGCCGGAAAGCTCTTGCGCAGGTCGCGCGTTTCGATCACGTTGTCCACACCGGTTCACCCGTTCTCTTCGGAGGGATGGCCGTGCATCGGGGGCGGCACGACCGGGTCGTCGGAGCTGTCATGGATTCCCCGCCACCAGTCCAGGCCGTCGAGCGCGCCGGATTCGATGTCGGCGATCAGCTGCCGCACGTAGCCGAGCTCGGCCTCGCGCAGCACCACGTCGTACTCGGCCTCCACCCAGAAGAGCCGCGGCAGCCCGGCCTTGTAGGCGAGCTCCCTGGTCGCTGCCGCCTGCGCGAGCCCGGCCTCGAGATGATGGGCCCGCTCGGTCAGCAGCGCCACCACGTCGTCGGGTGGCACGGCGGGCAGGAACGACAGCGCGGCCTGAAACGCGGGGTAGTCCTTGACCGGGGTGGAGAGCAGGTCGGTGAGCCAGTCGTGCATCTCGACCAGGCCGCTGTCGGTGAGCCGGTAGACGGTCCGCTCGGGCAGCCGCCCGGAGCGCCTCGTCTCCTGCGCCTCGATCAGCCCGCGCCGCTCGAGCGACTCCACCACTCCGTACAGCGAGCCGTAGTTGAGCCGAACGGTCTCGTGTTTCTGCCTCTGACGGAGCGTCGTCGCGATCTCGTACGGGTGGCTGGGCCGCTCGGCGAGCACCACGAGCACGGCCAGGGCCAGCGGGTTCGCGCGGTTCTTGGCGGGCACCAGGTCACCTCCATGGCGGATACTCTGGGCAGAGTAGTTGAGATATAACGTGACTGTCAACCGCTCGGCCCGAGTGGATGATTGGCGGCTACAGTCGAGGCGGCGTCGCGTTCAAGGTGGAAAGGTTGGTCAGCGTGCTTTCCCTGGTTCTCCCGAAGGGTTCGCTGGAGCGAGCCACCCTCGACCTGTTCGACGCCGCGGACCTGACCGTCCGCCGGTCCTCGGACCGCGACTATCACGCGTCGATCGACGATCCGCGGATCGAGCGGGTCCGGTTCCTGCGTCCTCAGGAGATCCCGTCCTACATCGAGCAGGGCCTGTTCGACTTCGGGATCACCGGGCGGGACTGGATCGCGGAGACCGGCGCCGAGGTCGCGTCCCTCGGTGAGCTGCAGTACTCCAAGGCCACCTCGGACCCGGTGCGTGTCGTGCTCGCGGTGCCGATCGCCTCGCCGTGGCAATCAGCGGCCGACCTGCCCGA
>JASHQP010000461.1 GCA_030039095.1 Streptosporangiaceae bacterium | reverse complement strand
CGGGCCTCCCAAGGCAGAGGCCGAGCGCTGGCGCCGACCCGCGGCGCCGCAGGCGCCGCCTTGATCAGATATGGCCAGATTCGGCAAAGCAGGGCGGGTGCTGGCGGTTAGGCAGAGACAGATGCGTCGGTCTGGGCCGCGATCCATGCGAGGTAGCCCGGGTTGCCGTCGATGATCGGCCGGGCGGAAACGCCGGGCACCTCGTATGGGTGTTCGCGCTTGGCGCGGGCAACGATGTCGGCTATCCGCTCGCGGCGGGTGTGCACCGACACGCGGCCTTCCGTTCGTTCGTGGACCTTGCCTTGCCAGGTGTAGATCGACCGGACGGGCGTGAAGTTGTGTGCGCTGGCCGCCAGGCCGTCTGCGACGAGTGATCGGGCGAATGCATAGAGCCAGTCCGGGTCTGGAGCGGTGATCACGACCTCGCAGAGTTCAGGCATCGGCGTAGGCAACCCCTTCACTGCTGATCAGCTTGCGCATGGTGGCCTCGGCTTCCTCTTGAGTCTGCCCCATCGTGCCGAAGCCGGTCATGATCCGCCCGTCGTAGCCGAGCCCGACCCACCGGCCCGACATGTTCAGGTAGCCGTCTGCGATCGCCACCGCTACGGAAAGTAGCGGGTGCTGTTCGCCCGCCTCGTAGCGGCGGATCTGCCGCACGTCCACTCCTGCGGCGTCGGCAAGGTCGCGTTGCGACATGCCGATCTCGGTACGGCGCTCACGGATGACATCGGGCATCGCGATCGACTCACACGTCGAGGCCGAGCAGCCCGGCGACGATGACGACGGCCCGGCGCGCCCGCTCGCTCCCGCGGGCTAATGGCACGCTGATGGCACGGAAGATCAACAAGTGCTCGGGAGGGCGCCCGCGCGCATCCGGCGCATCGCTGCTGGCCTGCGTCAACGTGGTGGAGCGGGTGACGAGAATCGAACTCGCACTATCAGCTTGGGAAGCTGACGTTCTGCCATTGAACTACACCCGCGACGATCCTGGCGCCGCCGGACGTTGGTTACCGCCGGGCGGCCGGTTCGAGCCCGTCCCGACATCGTACCGGAACCGGTAGGTTGCCAGGGTGCTGCTCTCCGACCGAGACATCAAGACCGAAGTCGAGTCGGGCAGGGTGAAGCTCGACCCCTACACGCCGGAGCTCATCCAGCCGGCCAGCACCGACGTGCGCATGGACCGGTACTTCCGCGTCTTCGAGAATCACCGGTACCCGCACATCGACCCGGCGGAGGAGCAACCCGAGCTGACCAGGCTGGTCGAGCCGGCGGCACGACCGACCGCGGCCGGTGCGAGTTCCGCGCAACCTGTGAGTCTGCTGCAGATGCGGTCTTCGAACTCGCGGCCGGGCTAAGCTGCGGTCCCGTGAAGCAGAAGATGGCGACGACGCGCCGCGGCGTGGAACAGCAGCCGTCGTTCCGGGTGAGGTTTACCCAGCGGGAGCACGCCCAGCGCTCCCAGCGCTCCCGGGCCATCGTGGATGTGCGCGAGATCAGCCCGCTGCCGGTCCGCTGCATCCAGGTCAGCAGCGCGTCCGGCCAGTTCCTGGCCGGGCCGGCCTTCATTCCGACGCACAACTCGAGCCTCGGCAGGCTGGGCCTGCTGACGCACTCGACGGCGGGCTGGATCGGCCCGGGATTCTCCGGCCACGTGACGCTCGAGCTCTCGAACGTGGCCACGCTGCCGATCAAGCTGTGGCCGGGAATGAAGATCGGCCAGCTGTGCCTGTTCCGGTGCAGCTCGCCGACGGAGCATCCGTACGGGTCAGCCGTGTACGGATCGCGGTACCAGGACCAGCGCGGGCCGACGCCGTCGCGGTCCTGCCTGAATTTCTACCGGACCGATGTCTGATCGCGATTTCACGTCGTCGTTACGGCGGCGAAGCACGTCGGCAACCGTCCGGTTGAACAGTCGGAAGATGAGTTGCCAATCGACGGGAGCTTGTGCATGCCCCTGTGGCGAATCCGTATCTCGGTCCCGGATGATCCCGGCAGCCGGGATGCACTGAACAACGTGCTCGCGACTCAGCCGGAGGCACGCCTTCGCGAGCTGCCCGGCCGGACCGAGAAGTCCGCCGCGACCGGCGAGATCGTCGTCGAGCTTCCGCAAGACGACGGCCTGGTCGGCGTGCTGTCCGCGCTGCACCAGATCAGCCCTCAGGTGTTCGTGAGCCGCGCGGATATGCCGGAGCCTGCACCCGGGCCGTAACGCGAAGCCCCGTGCTCGGTCCGCTCGCCACCGGGTATCCGGTGCGCCGCGCGTTACCGTCGGCTTTTACCGGGCAGTAACCCAGGTACCAGCCGATGAGGACAAAAGGATCGAGACCGTGAGCGAGCACCAGCAGTCCGGTAAAGGCGCACGAGTCGGCGAGGCCCGGGCCGGTCAGGTCACCGAGGCCCAGGCCGGTCAGGTCACCGAGACCCGGGCCGGTCAGGTCACCGAGGCCCAGGCCCGGCAGGTCGCGGAGCAGGCCAGGGAGACCGGCTGGGCGCTGCCCAGTTTCGGCCGGCAGCTCTTCCTCGGCGACTTCCAGCCCGCGCTGATCAGCCCGCATCCCCGGCCGTCCGCCGAGGCGCGCGAGCGCGGCGAGGAGTTCTGCGCCCGGCTGCGTGACTTCTGCGAGGCGTCGGTCAACGGCGCGCTGATCGAGCGCGAGGCCCGGATTCCGGACGAGACCGTCAAGGGCCTGGCCGCCCTCGGGGCGTTCGGGATGAAGATCCCGCAGGCCTACGGCGGGCTCGGGCTGTCCAACCTGTACTACAACCGGGCGCTGATGATCGTGGGGTCGCTATCCCCCGCGGTGGCCGCGATGCTGTCCGCGCACCAGTCGATCGGCGTGCCCCAGCCTCTCGCGCTGTTCGGGACCGACGAGCAGAAGCAGCGCTACCTGCCGAGGTGCGCCCGCGGCGACATCAGCGCGTTCCTGCTGACCGAGCCCGACGTGGGTTCCGACCCGGCGCGGCTCGCCACCACCGCGACCCCGTCGGCCGACGGCAGCGAGTACGTGCTGGACGGCGTGAAGCTCTGGACGACCAACGGCGTCGTCGCCGACCTGCTCGTCGTGATGGCACGGGTGCCGGGGAGTGAGGGAGGGAGCGCAGGATCGGGCAGGGGCGGCATCACCGCGTTCGTCGTCGAGGGCAACTCCGCCGGGATCACGGTCGAGCACCGCAACGCGTTCATGGGCCTTCGCGGCCTGGAAAACGGCGTGACCAGGTTCCACCAGGTCAGGGTGCCGGCCGCCAACCGGATCGGCGAGGAGGGCCAGGGCCTGAAGATCGCCCTCACCACGCTGAACACCGGCAGGCTCTCGCTGCCGGCGAGCTGCGCGGCGGCCGGGAAGGTGGCGCTGAAGGTCGCCAGGGAGTGGTCGGGCGAGCGGGTGCAGTGGGGCCGGCCGGTGGGCGAGCACGAGGCGGTCGCGACGAAGATCGCGTTCATCGCCGCGACCGGGTACGCGCTCGAGGCGATCGTCGAGCTGTCCAGCCAGCTGGCCGACGACAAGCGCCGTGACATCAGGATCGAGGCCGCGCTGGCCAAGCTGTACTGCTCGGAGATGGCCTGCAAGATCGCTGACGAGCTGGTGCAGATCCGCGGCGGGCGTGGTTACGAGACCGCGGCGTCGCTGGCCGCGCGCGGCGAGCGGGGTGTGCCCGCCGAGCAGCTGGCGCGGGACCTGCGGATCAACCGGATCTTCGAGGGCTCCTCGGAGATCATGCGCCTGTTCATCGCCCGAGAGGCGGTGGACGCGCACCTGACCGCGGCGGGAGAGGTCATCGAGCCGGGCGTGCCCGCGGCGCAGAAGGCCCGCGCCGCCGCCAGGGCCGGCCGCTTCTACGCCCGGTGGCTGCCCACGCTGGTGGCCGGCGAGGGCCAGATGCCCCGCGCCTACGGCGAGTTCGGCCCGCTCGCGCAGCACCTGCGGTACGTGGAACGGGCCAGCAGGAAACTCGCCCGCGAGACGTTCTACGGCATGGCCCGGTGGCAGGGCCGACTGGAACGCCGGCAGGGCTTCCTCGGCCGTCTCGTCGACATCGGCGCCGAGCTGTTCGCGATGAGCGCGGTCTGCGTGCGCGCGCAACTGGACGCCGCCGAGGACGGCGAACGCGGCCGCACCGGGTTCGAGCTGGCCGGCGCGTTCTGCGCGCAGTCACGGTTGCGGTGCGACGAGCTGTTCGGCCAGCTCTGGAAGAACACGGACCCGGGCGACGGTGCGCTGGCCCGCCGGGTACTCGCCGGGCGCTACACCTGGCTCGAGCAGGGCGTCCTGGATCCGTCGATCCCCGGGCCGTGGGTCGCGGAGACCCCGCCGGGCCCGTCGAAGCAGGAGAACGTCCACCGCCACATCGGCTGACGGAAGCAGGAGAACGTCCACCGCCACATCGGCTGAGGATCGCCTCCTGGCCAGCGCGGACGTCACCGCGGCTCGGCGCCGAGCCGTGCGGCCAGCGCGTCGCGTTCGGCGATCGCCGCGGCCCGGCGTGCCTCCAGCTCCCTGACCTGCTGCTCGAGTTCCCTGACGCGGCTCTCCAGCTCGAGCACGCGGCGGATCGCGTTCAGCGTCATCCCCTCGTCGACGAGGTTCGTCACGTACTGGACGACGGTGATCTCGCGGCGGGAGTAGCGGCGCTGATTTCCCGCGGACCGGGACGGCTGGACCACGCGAAACTCATCCAGGCGGCGCAAAAAGGCCTGCTGGATCTCGAGCATCTCCGCCACCTGGCCCACGGTGAACAGCGGCAGGTTCTCATCATCAAGTGGCAACGACGGCATGGCTGGCTCCGGGGAAAACATTCCGGGCCCGGGCGGATCTCACCGCGCCGGGCCCGGACAGAGTACCTCTGCGTCAGGCGGCGATGGCCTTGGCGTCGGCACTGACCTCGATCTTGCGCGGCTTGGCCTGCTCCGCGACCGGCACGTGCACGGTGAGCACGCCGTCGGCGTAGTTGGCCTCGATCTTGTCGGCGTCAACCGCGTCCGACAGGCGGACACGGCGGGTGTAGGAGCCCATCACGCGCTCGCGGATGAACGGCTTCTCGCCCTCGGTGTGCTCCTCGTTGCGGGTTGCGCTCACGGTCAGCACGCCGCGGTCGACAGTGACGTCGATGCTCTCCCGGTCGATGCCGGGCAGGTCGAACCGGAGCTCAACCTCGTTGTCGCGCCGGACCGCGTCCATCCGGGCCAGGCGGCTGTAGTCGGCCGAACCGAACGCCCGCGCGAACGGGTCAAAAGTTGTCAGCAGCACTGCGTTTCACCTCCACTGAGTACCAGGATTCGATCATCCAGGTAGATAACCTTGGCTCTCATCACGAGAAAACATGCAAGCAGAGTTGTATATTCCTTACAGCCCAAAAAACTTTGAAGCACCACCTTGAACGATAGGTCGCCCCCCAGACCGCTACCCACCGGAACTTTGGGCAGCGGGGAAGGCTCGCGCGAGTGCGGCTAACTGCGCCTGATGGCGCCGCGCGGGCCCGCGCGGCGCCATCAGCAGTCGCTGTGCGTCAGTCGATGCGCTCGATGATCGTGGCGTTCGCCTGGCCGCCGCCCTCGCACATGGTCTGCAGCCCGTAACGCCCGCCGCCGCGCTCGAGCTCGTGCAGCAGCTTGGTCATCAGGACCGCGCCGGTAGCGCCGAGCGGGTGCCCGAGCGCGATCGCACCGCCGTTCGGGTTGGTCTTCTCCAGCGAGGCACCGGTGTCGGCGGACCAGGCGAGCAGCACCGGGGCAAAAGCCTCGTTCACCTCGAACACGTCGATGTCGTCGACGGTCAGCTTGCCGCGGGCCAGCACCTGCTCGGTGGCCGGAATCGGGCCTGTCAGCATGAACACCGGGTCGGAGCCGACCACGGTGAGCGCGTGGATCCGGGCGCGTGGCGTGAAGCCGTGCCTCCGCACGGCCTCCTCGGACGCGATGAGCACCGCGGCCGAGCCGTCCGAGATCTGGGACGCCGTCGCCGCGGTGAGCTCCCAGCCCTCTCGCAGCGGCTTCAGCTCGGCCATCTTCTCCAGGGACGTGTCCCGGCGCGGGCCCTCGTCGGTGGTGACCCCGTCGATCGCGGTGATCTCGCGGTCGAACCGGCCCTCGTCGATC
The DNA here is from genome assembly GCA_030039095.1 of Streptosporangiaceae bacterium. Next base: position 8,671 of record JASHQP010000461.1, on the reverse strand, counting down.
GCGCGGGTGGCCCTGGCGTGGCTCTCCAGCGAGAACTCCTCGAGCTGCGACCGCTTCAGGCCCCACTTCTCGCACACCAGCTGAGCGCCGCGGAACTGGGAGATCTCCTGATCGCCGTACCGGTCCCGCCAGCCCTGCCCGAACGGGCCTGGCATGCCCTTCTCCAGTGGCAGCGCCACGGTGGAGCCCATCGGCACCATGCTCATGCTCTCCACGCCCGCCGCGACGACCAGGTCCTGCGTCCCGGACATGACACCCTGCGCGGCGAAGTGCACGGCCTGCTGGGACGAGCCGCACTGCCGGTCGATGGTCACACCAGGGACGCTCTCGGGCAGGCCGGCCGACAGCCACGCGTTCCGGCCTATGTCGATGGACTGCGGGCCTACCTGGGAGACACAGCCCATGATGACGTCGTCAACTGCGGACGGATCGGCTCCGGTCCTGGCGATGAGCTCGGTCAGGACCTGCGCTGCCAGGTCAACCGGGTGCACGCCCGCCAGGCCCCCATTCCGCCTGCCGACGGGGGAGCGCACAGCCCCGACGATGAATGCCTCCGACACGATGTCCGCCCTCCGCTAGGACTTCCCACTTGACCGGACCGCGCACCGGATTCGCGCCATAGGCGAAACGCCCTGCTTGGGTCCTTGATTTGAGGTTACTCCGCAGATTCGCGGGCTCCATAGGCCCGCTCAGGACAAGATCCATCGGCGGCGGGATTCCGACGGGATCCGGTCCTTGATTGGTAGTCGGAAGACTACTATGCGTGATGTACCTAGGCCAGGTCAGGGGTCGGCCTTGGCACCGGCGTTCTGGGGGGATCGCCGCAGCAACCGGGGGGATACAAGGATGGCAGCGAAGGTCGTCGACGATACGTCTGGCCTGGTGAGCATCGGGCAACTCGCCAAGGCCGCGGGGGTCAGCAGCCGGACCATCCGGTACTACGAGGAACTCGGCATCCTGCCCGAGCCGCGCCGGTCACCGGGCGGGACCCGCAGGTACCCGCGCGAGTACCGCGGCTACATCGACACCGCGCTCGCGCTCAAGGATCTCGGCTTCCGGCTCGAGGAGATCAAGCCCCTGGCCCGGCTGGCGCTCGGGCGTTCGGTCAGCGCGGGCCAGCGGGACATGGCGGCCCGGTTAGTGGACGACCGGATCGAGGCGCTCGCGCGCCAGGCCAGCGTGCTGCACAGGCTGCGGGACTCGGTCGGCGCCCCGGACGCGGCGACGGCCGTCCCGGGCGTGCTCAGTTCCGTCGACCTTTCGGTCGTCGCGCCGCTGCACGGCGACGGGGCGGCATAGCCAGGCACGCGCCAGCCGCACGACCGTCCGGGCGCGCCAGGTCTCCGCGAGCGCCGAGGTCCACCGGGTCCTCCGGGACTATCGGGGCCACCGGGTGCGCCGGTTACCCCGTTTTGCGCTGCCGCGGCTTATGCTCGGAGCAGGCGAACCCTGGGGAGACCGCGATGGCCGATGGACTGATCCTGCTGGCATTCCTTGGGATTCTGGTCGCCGTCTTCGCGGTCAGGATGCGCCGGCGCATGGGCATCGCGTCGAGCTCCAAGACGTGGTTAATGATCATCACCTGGGCCGTCATCCTCGGCCTGGCCCTGTGGGCCGCGAATACGCACTGATCTTCCCGGCCCGCCCGAGCCCGCCTCGGGCCCCGCCGGGCCCCGTCAGGACGCGCGTGCGCCGCCCTTGATCGGGATCTCGAACCACACGGCCTTGCCGTCCTGGGTCGGACGGGAGCCCCAGCGGGTCGCAAGCTGGTCGACCAGGTAGAGCCCGCGGCCGCCCTCGTCGTTCTCGCCCGCGCTGCGGAGCCGGGGAAGACGCAGGTCCGGGTCGAAGACCTCGACCCAGACGGCGGACTCGCCGCGGCGAAGCCGGAGCGTGAACTCCTTGCCGCCGAGGGGGGTGAAGTCCTCGGCGAACGGCGCGTTGGCCCAGTCGCCGGGCAGCCCTGACTCCACCGCATCGACCGCTTCCAGGTCGAACTCGTGCCGGGGGCTCGGCGAGACCGCGGCGTGCAGCACGACGTTGGTCGCGACCTCGGAGACGAGCAGGCAGGCGAGGTCGGCCTGGTCGCTGTCCATGCCCCAGCTGGTGAACGTCTGGTGGGCCAGCCGCCGGGCCTCGGACACCCGGATCGGCTCGGCCGGGAAGTTCTTTTCCCGGGAGGCCAGCTCCACCGAAGAGGTGCGGACCACCACGATCGCCATGTCGTCGTCGATCTCGCCGGGCACGGCCTGCTCCGCCGCCTGGGCGATGGCCTCCACGGTGCCGTTGGCGACCTCGCGCACGGACTCGCAGAGCATTTGCAGCGCCTCGGCCTCGGTGTAGTGGCCGTGGCCGTCCGCCCGCTGCCTGCGGTCGGTGAGGCCGTCGGTGTAGAACACCAGAGCAGAACCGGGCGGAAGGTAACGGGTCTCCTCGCGGTAGGTCGGGACGCCGGGCATCCCCTTGCCGCGCACGCCGAGCAGCACGCCCTTGTGCTCGATCTCCATCTGGCCGACGTCGCTGTCGGTGATCAGCAACGGGGCGTCGTGGCCGGCATTGGCGAACGACAGCGTCCGGGACCAGGCGTCGTAGACCAGGTAGGTGCAGCTCACGGTCGGCGGGTCCACGGCGGCGAAGCCGTGCTCCTCGGCGTTCGTCGGCTCCAGCGTGCGGCACCAGTCGTCGAGCCTGCGCAGGATCTCGGCGGGCGGCTTGTCGTCCTGGGCGAAGGCCCGCAGCGCCGCCCTGAGCTGGCCCATGATCGCCGCCGCGCGGGCCCCGCGGCCCTCGACGTCGCCGATGACGATTCCCACCCGGCCAGCGGACAGCGGGATGATGTCGTACCAGTCGCCGCCCACCTGGGTCTGGATCCCCTGGCCGTGCGTCTCGAGCGGCTTGGCGGGCACGTACTTGTAGGCGACCTGCAGCCCGTCGACCGCGGGCGGATCGCGCGGCAGCAGGCTGGTCTGGAACGCGAGCGCGGTGCGGCGCTCCTCCTCGAAGAGCATCGCGTTGTCGATCGCCACGGCGACCCTGCTGCCGATCGCCCCGAGGAAGTCGCCGTCGTCGGCCTCGTAATGCCGGTTTTCCCGCTCGGTCAGCCCGGACAGCGCCAGGCTCATCACCCCGAGCACCTCGCCGCGCGCGATCAGCGGCGTCGCGATCACCGAGCGGAGGCCGATGCTGTCGCAGGTCTCGATGCTGCCTGGGCTGGGCGTAGGGACTGCCTGCGCCTCCAGGTCGGAAACGACGACCGTGGTGCGGCGGGCCATCGCCTGCTGGCAGAAGTGGCCCTCCGGGTACATGATCGGCTCACCGATCATGGCCCAGGTGCCCGGCGCCGGCATCCAGCCCCTGGAATTGAACTGCACCCTTCGTGTCAATTTGTCGCCCTGGAACAGGTCGATCAGGCAGTGGTCGGCGAACTGCGGGACCAGCGTTTCGGCAACGTGGCGGAGCGTGACATCGAGCTCGAGAGAGCGGGCCAGCCGGTCCCCGATCCGCTCGAGCAGCCGCAGCCGGTCCCGTTCCCGCCGGCTGCCCTTCATCGTGGCCTCGCGGGCTATGACCGAGATGCCGTAAATCTCGCCCGATGAGTCGTAAAGGGCGGCGGCCCGGGCCCGGATGAGCAGCCGGGAGCCGTCTGCCTGCTTGGCCGCAAGCGTGCCTTCCCAGGGCCTGCCGTGCACCACCTGCTTCACCAGGTCGTTGACGCGCGGAGCGTCGCCCTCCTCGAACCCGAACGCGGTGAGGGGCTGGCCGATCAGGTGCGAAGGGTGGCCGGGAAACCCGTAGAGCGCCGCCGCGTAGGCGTTCGCGTACAGCAGATTGCCGTCTCGGTCGGCGACCACGATGGCATTCGGGGCCTGCTCGAGGATCTCGGCCGGGCCGGGCAGCGAGCGGACCCGGCCCGCCGACATGCGGGCCGTCATCCGGGCACCACCGCGAGGGTCGCCGGGATGGCCCTGACCGCCCGGATCGATGAAGCGCGCTGGTCAGAGCTTGGCGACAAAGACATGCGCCGCAACCCGCAGCGGCAGCAACTCCGCTTCGAGATCACCGGCTCCATTCTCACCTGTCACCCGCACACCGTCGTCGCTTGCCGCGAGCGTGATCTCGCGGCCCGGCTGGATCCCTATGTTCTTGAGTCTAAGCATCAGTGCCGAATCGCTCTGAACTTGCTCACTGATGCGGCGCACAATTACCGGCTCGGCCCGCCGCGACGCGATCATCGTCATGGCCACGTCGTCCTCACGACCGGCCGCTACCACGCGCCTGCTAGCATCCGCCGGGACGCCGAGTTCCGCAAGCCCCGGGATGATATTTCCGTGCGGGCAGCGCACCGGAAACGCGAGAAGTTCCACGAGACGCCGCTCGACGCTGTCGGAAATTACATGCTCCCAGCGGCACGCCTCGATGTGCACTTCCTCCCAGGGCAGCCCGATAACGTCCACCAGGAGGCATTCGGCCAGCCGGTGCTTGCGCATTACCCGCATGGCCAGCGTCCGGCCGGAGTCCGTGAGCGAAAGCTGGCGATCTCCCTCGACGCGCAGCAGGCCGTCACGCTCCATCCTCGCGACGGTCTGGCTCACCGTCGGGCCGCTCTGCGAGAGGCGCTCGGCAATGCGCGCACGCAGCGGGACGATACCTTCCTCTTCCAGTTCAAAAACCGTGCGAAGGTACATCTCGGTGGTGTCGATCAGCCCGTGCGCCGTCAAGGCCGGCCTCCCTTCTGCAACCGATGCTATGCTGTGCGGCCTCCTTCGCGAACCACGAAAATTCCAGAGACATCCGGGAGATGCCGGCTCCGAGTGCGAAGCCCCTCCGGTCTGGGGGTCCGGGGGTTATCCCCCGGGAATTACGGCGCGAGCCGCTCGACCACCCATCGCCCCGCGCCGCCGCGGTAGCGGAACCGGTCGTGCATGCGGTTCGTCCGCCCCTGCCAGAATTCCACCACGTCGGGAACCACGACGTACCCGCCCCAGAAGTCCGGCATGGGCACCTCCGTTCCGTCCGGCCAGCGCCGCTCCAGTTCGGCGTAACGATCGTCGAGCTCGGCCCGGGAGCCGATGACCGTGGACTGCCGGCTGGCCCAGGCGCCGAGCTGGGAGCCACGGGGCCGGGAATGGTAGTAGGGCTCGCTTTCCTCGGTGGACAGCTCGGACACCGAGCCCTCGACGATGACCTGCCGGCGCAGCGGATACCAGGGGAAGACCAGCGAGGCCCGCGGGACCTCGGCCAGGTCTGTGCCCTTGCGGGAGGTGCGGTTGGTGTAGAAGGTGAATCCGCCGGAGTCGTGGTGTTTGAGCAGGACTGTCCTGGCCCTGGGGCGGACGCTGGCCGAGACCGTGGCCAGGACCATCGCGGTCGGCTCGGGAACTCCCGCGGCGACCGCGTCCGCCATCCAGGCGGCGAACTGAGCCATCGGGTCGTCGGCGAGCATGTCCTCGGTGAGGATCGCCTCGTCAGGTGCGTGGCTGATGGTGTCCACGGGTAGCGATCCTCACATACAGCCGCTCCCGCCGCCACCACCGCCGGCTCCGGCCCGCCGGCCACATTGCCGGGCCGGGCCGGGTTACCAGAAAACACACGAGCGCGGTTGAATAGGTCGGCAACTACGCAACGCTGCCCGGGGCCCGCCAGGCCAGCCGGCGACCAAGGAGAGACCAGGAGGCCAGATGTCCGACTTCGTGCCAGGCCTAGAGGGTGTCGTCGCGTTCGAGACCGAAATCGCCGAGCCCGACCGGGAAGGCAGCGCGCTGCGGTACCGGGGAGTGGACATCGAGGAACTCGTCGGCCACGTGACCTACGGCCACGTCTGGGGTCTGCTGGTCGACAACTCGTTCGAGCCGGGGCTGCCCCCGGCCGAGCCCTACCCGATCCCGGTGCACTCCGGCGACATCCGGGTGGACGTGCAGAGCGCGCTCGCGATGCTCGCGCCGGCCTGGGGTTTGCACCAGCTGCTCGACATCAGCGACGAGCAGGCCAGGGACGACCTGGCGCGGGCGTCGGTGATGGCCCTGTCGTTCGTCGCGCAGGCGGCGCGGGGCCTCGGCCTGCCGATGGTGCCGCAGAAGCGGGTGGACGAGGCCAAGACGATCACCGAGCGGTTCATGATCCGCTGGCAGGGCGATCCCGACCCGAAGCACGTGAAGGCGATCGACTCCTACTGGGTCTCCGCGGCCGAGCACGGCATGAACGCCTCCACGTTCACCGCCCGGGTGATCGCCTCCACCGGGGCCGACGTCGCCGCGGCGCTGTCGGGCGCGGTCGGAGCGCTGTCCGGGCCGCTGCACGGAGGCGCCCCGGCCCGGGTGCTCAGCATGATCGAGGAGGTCGAGCAGAGCGGCAACGCCGAAGCCTGGGTCAAGGCGGCGCTGGACCGTGGCGACCGGCTGATGGGCTTCGGCCACCGGGTGTACCGCGCCGAGGACCCGCGGGCCCGGGTGCTCCGCCGGACCGCCAGGGAACTCGGTGCGCCCAGGTTCGAGGTGGCCGAGGCCCTCGAGAAGGCGGCCCTGGCCGAGCTGCACGAGCGCAGGCCGGACCGGGTGCTCGCCACCAACGTCGAGTTCTGGTCTGCCGTCGTACTGGACTTCGCGCAGGTACCCTTGCACATGTTCACCTCCATGTTCACCTGTGCGCGGACCGCTGGCTGGGCGGCGCACATCATGGAGCAGAAGGCGGCGAACCGGCTGATCCGGCCGAGCGCGCGCTACGTAGGCCCGAAGAGCCGGCCGGTATCGGAGGTGTCCGGCGCGGCTGCCGTCCTCGACAGGGAAGTCTGACCCCTTGACCGAGATTTCTGTCCCCGGGGAACTACTGCCGGCCGACGGGCGCTTCGGCTGCGGCCCGTCAAAGGTCCGGCCCGAGCAGCTGGCCGCGCTGGCCCGTTCCGGCCCCGCCTATCTCGGGACTTCGCACCGGCAGGCACCGGTCCGCTCGCTCGTGCAGCGGATCCGGGAGGGGATGGCCGACCTTTTCAGTTGCCCGAACGGGTACGAGGTCGTGCTCGGCAACGGCGGAACCACGGCGTTCTGGGACATCGCCGCGTTCGGCCTGGTCGACCACAAGGCGCAGCACCTGTCGTTCGGGGAATTCTCGGCGAAGTTTGCCAAGGTGACGGCCGCCGCGCCGTGGCTGGAGGCGCCCACGGTCGTCGAGTCGCCTCCGGGCACCCACCCGCAGCCCGTGGCGGAGGCGGGTGTCGACACCTACGCGCTGACCCACAACGAGACCTCGACCGGGGTGGCGATGCCGGTCGGCCGGGTTGCCGGAGCCGACGCGGACGCGCTGGTGATCGTCGACGCCACGAGCGGCGCCGGCGGTCTCCCGGTGCGGTCCGGCGAGGTGGACGTGTACTACTTCGCGCCGCAGAAGTCGTTCGGGTCCGACGGCGGGCTCTGGATAGCGCTGATGTCCCCGTCCGCGCTGGACCGGGCCGGGAAGGTCGCTGCCAGCGGCCGCTACATCCCCGAGTTCTTCTCGCTGCAGACCGCGATCGGCAACTCCCGGCTGCAGCAGACGTACAACACCCCGGCGGTGGCCACGCTCTTCCTGCTGGCCGACCAGGTGGAATGGCTGCTGGGCCAGGGCGGGCTCACGTGGGCGACGGCCAGGACCGCGCAGTCGTCGGCCACGCTGTACGAATGGGCCGAGCGTACGGCGTACACCACGCCGTACGTGGCCGACCCGCTACAGCGCTCCCAGGTGGTGGGCACGATCGACTTCGACGACGCCATCGACGCGAAGGCGCTGTCGGCGGCGCTGCGGGCCAACGGCATCGTGGACACCGACTCCTACCGCAAGCTCGGCCGTAACCAGCTACGGATCGGCATGTTCCCCGCCGTTGACCCGGCCGACGTCCAGGCGCTCACCGCCTGCATCGACTACGTCGTCGAGCGTCTCTAGCCGGCCCCCGGAAAACCCATGGCCCGCCCGCCGACGGCGTGAGAGGGTCACCGCATGACAAACGACCGGAGCCGCCCTGGCCTGCAGGTGGACGAGCGCGACATGCTGAACGGCTGGCTGGAGCACCACCGCGCGATCCTGCTGTGGAAGTGCGAGGGGCTCACCGACGAACAGCTCAGGCGGCGCTCGGTCCCGCCATCCACGATGTCCCTGCTCGGGCTGATCCGGCACATGACCGACGTCGAGCGCGGCTGGTTCCGCGCGGTGCTCCTCGGGGAGGACGCCCCCGACCTCTACGAGACGCCCGACGACCCGGACGGGGCCTTCAACGATGTCGACGAGGCGGACGTCGCCGCGGCGTTCAGCGCGTTCGAGGCGGAGTGCGAGGCGTCCCGGCGGGCGGTCGCGGCAGCCCCCGACCTCGATGTGCTCAGCAAGTACCGGTCGCAGCGAACGGGTGAGGCGTTCTCGCTGCGCTGGATCCTTTCGCACATGGTCGAGGAGTACGCCCGGCACAATGGCCACGCCGACCTGCTCCGGGAAGCCGTCGACGGCACCACCGGCTACTACTAGCCGGCACCCCGGACCAAGCCGCACCCCGGACCAAGCCGCACCCGGACCAAGCCGCACCCCGAGCCCCAGCGGCATCCGCAAGCCCATCGAGCGGGATTCCGCAGCCATCCCGAAATTGGACAGCCTCAAAGGCCACTTGCAACGTGGCCAAAACCCACCGTCGATCCAAAATCAGCAAAGCCATCCC
>JASHQP010000460.1 GCA_030039095.1 Streptosporangiaceae bacterium | reverse complement strand
CCGGAGTAGGACTTGTTCGGCACGAACGTGACGTGCCCGTCGGCGTTGAACGAGCGCAGCTTCCACGGCCCGTCCACGACGCTCCAGATCGGCGACGTCGCGTACGTGCTCAGATCCTTGGACTGGGTGTTCAGGTAGCTGAACACGGCGGCGCAGTCGCTGACCGTTGTGGCGCAGCTGCTCGGCCCGGACGCGGTCCGGTCCCAGGCGGCGGGCATCGGGGTGACCTGGCTGAGCTCGTTGTACTGGAACCAGGTGGGCGAATACGCCTGGTCCATCACCATCGTCAGCTCGGTGGGGCTGACCACGGTGATGTCCTTCACGTTGTCGGGGAAACCGGTGAAGCCGCCGAAATTCGACGGCTCGGCCTTCTCCATGTTCAGCCAGAACAGTACGTCCGAAGCGGTCACCTGGGTCCCGTTCGACCACACATAGTGCTTCAGGGAGATCGTGACCTTGTCGCCGTTGAACATCGGCGGGTTCGCCAGGCTCAGCGAGTTGTTCACCACCGGCTGGCCGCTGCGCCCGAACCAGTAAAGCGGCCGGTACATGAGGTACTGCAGGTTATCGGTGTTGATATCGCTAAAGTCCGCGCTGGGCGTGTACGGCCAGATGTAGTTCGGCACGGTGGAAGGCGGCTCGGCCATGACCGCGGTCCCCCCGGTGGCCGGCGCGCCGCTGACGGCCGTGCTCGAAGAACTGCTCGCGCAGCCGGCGGCGGCTGCCACCAGGCTCGCGGCCGAAACGGCGGCGATGCCGCACCGGATCCTGAATCCACAGCGAGCTCGCATTTGCCCGACGGTAGCCGCTAATCCCCGCTCTTCGGATGAATGGTGCTAAAGGAACGCGAAAACGTGACAGGGCGGTTATCCCGCATATGCATCCGCGGTTCGGCAGCGGTTCAGCTGGATTGCGGCAGCGCGGCCAGGCGCGCCTCCAGGCTGGCAATCTCCGCCTGGGCGGCCGCCAGACGGTCACGGCTTCGGGCCACCACCGCCTCGGGCGCCTTCTCGACGAACGACGGGGTCGCAAGCCTTCGCTCGGTCGCGGCCGCGTCCGCCCTGGCGGCGGACAGGTCCTTCTCCAGCCGCCGGCGCTCCGCGCCGATATCGATCGCCGCGGCCGTGTTCAGCTGCACCGAGATCCCCTCGGCCTGCACCGAGGCCGTGGGCGCGAACCCGTCGCCCGGCGCGGCGAGCCGCAGCAGCGAGCGGATCCCCGCCTCATGGCGGGCCAGCGGCGTGCCCTCGATGCCGGCCAGGACCGCGGGCACCGGCTGCGTCGGCCGCAGCCCCTGGTCCGACCGGAACCTCCGCACCTGGGTCACCAGTCGCATCAGCGCCTCGATCTCGGCCTCGGCCGCCAGGTCACGCTGGAGCCCGGCGGCGGTGGCGCCGTGGCCCTCGCGAACACCGGGCGCGGGCGCACCGGGCCAGGGAGCCACCATCACCGAGTCGCCGCCCGTCAGCTGGGTCCACAGCTCATCGGTGACGAACGGCATCACCGGGTGGATCAGCCGCAGCAGCCGGTCGAGCACGTGCCCGAGCACCGCCCTGGTCGCGGCCGCGGCGGCGGCCGCGGGATCGCCGCCGGGCTCCGCCTTCCCGGGGGGACGACCCCGCGGGTCCCCCCCGAGCGGCACCTTCGCCAACTCCAGGTACCAGTCACAGAACTCGTCCCAGGCGAAGTGGTACAGCGCCTCGCACGCCTTGCCGAACTCGAACTGCTCGAACAGCCCGTCCACCTCGACGGTGACCGCAGCCAGCCGGGACAGGATCCAGCGGTCCGCCGTCGACAGCGCGGAGTGCTCGGGCAGCTCCGCGCCGGCGTCGGCGCCGCTGCGCAGCGCAAACCTGGAGGCGTTCCACAGCTTGTTGCAGAAGTTCCTGGCCCCGGCCGCCCACTCCTCGCTGACCGCCACGTCGCTGCCCGGGCTGGCTCCGCGGGCCAGGGTGAACCGGGTGGCGTCGGCGCCGAAGCGGTCGATCCAGTCCAGCGGGTCCACGGTGTTACCGCGCGACTTGGACATCTTCTTGCCGAAGCGGTCGCGAACCAGGCCGTGCAGGGCGACGGCGCGGAACGGCACGGCGGCATCGGGGTCGGTTCCGGACATCGCGTAGAGCCCGAACATCATCATCCGGGCGACCCAGAAGAACAGGATGTCGTAGCCGGTGACCAGGACGCTCGTCGGGTAGAACGCGCGCAGGTCGGGCGTGTCGTCCGGCCAGCCGAGCGTGGAGAACGGCCACAGCCCGGAGGAGAACCAGGTGTCGAGCACGTCGGCGTCCTGGTGCCAGCCGGACGGCGGCTCCTCGCCGGGCCCGACGCAGACGACCTCGCCGTCGGGCCCGTACCAGACCGGGATCCGGTGGCCCCACCAGAGCTGGCGGCTGATGCACCAGTCGTGCATGTCGTCCACCCAGTCGAAGTACCGGGCGACCATCTGCTGCGGGTGGATCCGGACCCGGCCGTCGCGGACCGCGTCCCCGGCCGCCTTGGCCAGCGGGCCGACCTTGACGAACCACTGCAGCGACAGCCGTGGCTCCACCGTCGTCCCGCATCGCTGGCAGTGCCCGACCGCGTGCACGTACGGCCGCCGCTCCGCGACCACCCGGCCCTGCTCGCGCAGGGCTGCGAGCACGGCGGGCCTGGCCTCGAACCGGTCCAGGCCCTGGAACGGGCCGTGCGCGGTGATCACACCGCGCTCGTCCATGATGACCAGGCCGGGCAGGTCGTGGCGCCGGCCGATCTCGAAGTCGTCGGGGTCGTGCGCCGGCGTCACCTTGACGGCTCCGGTGCCGAACGCCGGGTCGACGTGCGGGTCGGCCACCACCGGGATCCGCCGCCCGGACAGCGGCAGCTCCACCTCGGTCCCGACCAGGCGGCCGTACCGGGGATCGTCGGGATGCACGGCCACGGCGGTGTCGCCGAGCATGGTCTCCACGCGGGTGGTGGCGACGTCGACGGAGTCCGCTCCGTCGCCGTACCTGATCGTGACCAGCTCGCCCTCGTCGTCGGTGTGGTCGACCTCGATGTCGGACAGCGCGGTCAGGCAGCGCGGGCACCAGTTGATGATCCGCTGTGCCCGGTAGATGAGCCCGTCGTCGAACAGCCGCTTGAACATGGTCTGGACCGCGCGGGACAGGCCCGCGTCCATCGTGAACCGCTCCCTGGTCCAGTCCACGCTGTCGCCGAGCCGGCGCATCTGGCCCAGGATCGCGCCTCCGGAGGAGGCCTTCCACTGCCAGACCCGCTCGGCGAACGCCTCCCTGCCGAGGTCGTGCCGGCTCAGTCCCTCCTTTGCCAGCTCGCGCTCGACCACGTTCTGGGTGGCGATGCCCGCGTGATCCATGCCCGGCAGCCAGAGCGTGTTGTAGCCCTGCATCCGGCGCCGCCGTATCAGCGCGTCGATCAGCGTGTGGTCGAGCGCGTGGCCGATGTGCAGCGACCCGGTCACGTTCGGGGGCGGGATGACGATGCAGAACGCGGGCGCCGCGGACGCAGCGTCGGCGGTGAACAGGCCGCGCTCCTCCCACAGCCGGTACCGGCGGTCTTCGACGTCCGCGGGCGCGTACTGGGGGGGAAGCTCGGCGGGCTTTGGTGCGGTCACGCCAGGTGAGTCTAGTAGGGCTGGCGGCCCGGCAACGGCCGCGTCCAGCCGTCGCTATGACCGTTAATCAGCGCTGATAATCTGATTACTCCTGATTACGGTCGGCCTGCAAATCGGTTTCCGCCTGGTCTCGGCGGTGGATCTGCCCGCCCGGCTCGTGCCAGGGTGATCTCAGGACGGCGCGGTCCGGGCCGGCACGGGGCGCTCGTCCTGCCTGCGGGCGGAAGGCGAGGGGAGCGGGGATCGTGCGTAGAGCGCCCGCAATCGTCCGGCGCCTCCTGCCGCATCGCCTCGCGCTGTCTGCTGCCGCGCTGACCGTGCTGCTCGCCGCGACGCTGCTCGCCGCGCTCGCCGCGTTCTCGGCCACGGTCAGCAGCCACGCGGTGCGCAGTTCGCTGACGGGCAATCCCGGCACCACGATCTCGGTGAACGCGACAGTGAGCTCCGCCGCGACGGTGCCGGCGGTTGCTGGCAAGCTGCGGGCATCCATCACCACCGCGCTCGGCGGTGCGCCGGTCGCGGTCTGGGGCGCGGCCAGTTCCGATTATCTCGATTTCCCGCACGGGATCGGCCTGCCGAACGCACAGACCCACCTGATCTCGCTGACTGCCCTGAACGCGCACGCCGTCCTGGTCGCGGGCTCCTGGCCCACCGTGGTGAGCGGCTCGGCGGCGGTGCCCGCCGCAATCCCGGCCGGCCTTGCCCGGAGCCTGCACCTGGCGCCCGGCCAGACGGTCCGGCTGCGTGAGAGCGTCAGCGGGGCCCCGGTCGACGTCCGCATCGCCGGGATCTTCCGCCCGCTGCAGCCGGACAGCCCGTACTGGCTGCTCGGCTCCGCGTCGAGCAGCGTGCAGCAATCGGGCGGGTTCGCCGGCTACGGGCCGCTGGTGACCACCCCTGCGGCGATGGCCGGCGGGCATGTCGCCGTCGACGCCGCCGCGTGGGCGGCCCTGCCCGACGTGGCCAGGCTGGGAGCGGGGGACCTGCAAGCCGTTTCGGGCCGGCTGCAGTCAGCCGTGAACAAGGCTGCACGTCTGGCCGGGCTGCAGAACCAGACGGTGTCCACTGGGCTGCCCGGGCTCCTGTCCGGCCTGGCAACGGCGCTGGTCGTGACCAGATCCCAGCTGGCGATCGGCGCCGCGATCCTGCTCGTCATCGCCGGGGCGACGCTGGCGCTGGCGACGGTGATGCTCAGCAGCCAGCGCCAGGCCGAGGCGGCGCTGCTGCGGTCGCGGGGCGCCTCCCGCTGGCAGCTGGCCGGGTCCGGCATTGCCGAGGCCGCGCTGCTGGTCCTGCCGTCGGTGATCGCGGGGCCGCTGCTCGCGGGGCTGCTGCTGCCGCCGCTGGCCCGCCACGGACCGCTC
>JASHQP010000459.1 GCA_030039095.1 Streptosporangiaceae bacterium | reverse complement strand
GGCGGTCCTGCCCGCCCGCGCGCTGCGCCGCCTGCCTGCCGCGCACCTGCTCGCCGCGGACTGACGGTAAAGCTCTCTGTGTGGGATAGGTGCCCCAGCAGGGGCACCTATCCCGCACGGTGGCGGCTCAGGCAGCTAGCCGAGCGTGGCGGCCAGCACGTCGGCCAGGGCCGCGCCGCACCGGCGATCCGGATCCTTCTGGGGGTTGTAGCAGCCAACCGACGCGCCGATCAGCAGCGGATCCTGCCCAATGGGCCGCAGCAGGCCGGTCAGCTGCGCCACGTCGATGCCCCCCGGCATCAGGTAGTCCGTCGCCGGGAACGCCGCCTCGTCCAGCACGTCGACATCAAGATGCAGCCAGTACGGGGTTGCCGCCGACGCGAACCGGTCACAGGCCGCCCGGGCGACGTCCGCCGGGCCCGCCTTGATCGCGTCTGGCCCGTGCACGGTGAGGCCGAGCCGGTCCGGCAGGTCGCCGATGTCGGCCGCCTCTTCCTGGTCGCGGGCGCCCATCAGGACCATGTCCCGGGCGTCGATCACCGGCATCGCCCCCATCTCGGCCAGCAGGTCCGGCCAGCCGCGGCCGAGCAGCGCCGCCACCGGCATGTCGGCGGCCTCGCCGGTCGGTGACGTGCGGTTGTCGTACACGTCGACGTGCCCGTCGACGTAGGCCAGGCCCACCCGGCCGGCCACGTCACGGGCGGCCGGGGCCGCTCCCATCAGAATCGTGCAGCAGCCGCCGAGCAGCAGCGGCCGGCGGCCGTCCGCCAGCAGGCCGGTCACGGCGGCCCGGGTCGCGGCCACGACCGAGCCGACGCTCGGCCAGCCGACGATGCCGCTGGCCGCGTCGCGCTCCGGCCCGGTTATCCGCACGTCCAGGTCACCGGCGTCGGTCGCCGCCAGCCGGCCAGCCAGCCCGAGGTCCCGCAGGACCGCCGGGCTCAGCTCGGTGCCGAACGACGGGCCCCCGGCAGGCGCCGCGACGCTGTCGACCGGGATGCCGAGCACCGTCCAGCCCCGTGAACCGCCCATACCCGAGCACCCTACTGGGCGAGTGTCACCGGGTGAAGTGCTCGAAGACGTGGCTGAAATACCACTCGGGCTGGGTTATCCCCGGGCACGTCCCCGCGCCCGCGACGGCGTCAAGGGCCCCGGTTTCGTGCGTCTGTGCGGCGCAGGAACGGCTCCGCCCGTACCTATTCCGCACGGAGCGGTGGGGGCGGCCGGCCAGAGGGCGCCAGGACACGGGCCGGCCAGGGCGCCGTGTCTTGGTTCGGTGGGCCGAACCGCGGCCGCCAGATCAGCGCGATCCACCGAAGAGCTGGCGGCTTTTCGCCAGTACGCTCGGCTGCCATGGCGACATCCCGCGAAATCCCGGCCACCACCCCGTTCAAGAGCTGGATCGAGCGGGCCGAAGCCCTCGGCGGCCGGGGCCGATTCGAGATCGGCGTCCCGATGAGGGACGGCGTCGAGCTGGCCGCCGACGTCTATCTGCCCGACGGCGCGGAGGCCGAGCCGGTGCCGGCCATCGTCACGCTGACGCCGTACGGCAAGGACAGCGAGACGCTGGTCAGCGACGAAGCCTCGCTCTACCAGTCGAACGGCTACGCGTTCGTGGCCGCCGACGTGCGCGGGCGGGGCAAGTCGGAGGGCCAGTGGCTCGCGTTCGTCAACGACGCGCCGGACACCCACGACGTGATCGAGTGGGCCGCCGCCCAGCCGTGGTGCAACGCCGTGGTGGGCACGACCGGCCTCAGCTACATGGGCTGGGTGCAGTGGGCCGGCGCCTCGCAGCGCCCGCCGCACCTGCGCGCGATGGTCTCCACCTCCGCGGCCGGGCGCTGGCAGCAGGAGATCCCGTACACGAACGGCGTCTTCCAGCTCTACTTCGCCTGGTGGGCGTACTCGACCCGGCGGAGGATTCTTGATTTCTACGGGCTCGAGCACTCCGACTGGGACCAGATCCTGCGCACGCTCCCGTTCGAGGCCATCGGCGAGATCATCAACGCGACGGGCCCGAACTGGGAAGACCTGTGCCGCCACGACACGCTGGACGACTACTACCGGGCGCTGCGCTACGACGACCGCTACAGCGAGATCGACGTGCCGTGCCTGCACGTGACCGGGTGGTACGACCTGGAGGACCTGCTCGGCGCGTTCCATCACTACGAGCACATGAGCGCGGAGTCACCGGCGCGCGACGCGCAGTACCTGCTCGTGGGGCCGTGGAGCCACGTCAAGTCCCGGCAGCCCGACTCCGACTGCGGCGGCGTGGAGTTCGGGGCCGCCGCCGCGCACGACATGGACGCCGAGCACCTGCGCTGGTTCGACCACTGGCTCAAGGGCCGCGACAACGGCCTCGCGGACGTGCCCCGGGTCCGGGTCTTCGAACCGGGCCGGAACGCGTGGCGTGGCGCGTCTGGCTGGCCACTGAGCGACTCGGAGTCGGTGCTGTACCTCGCGCCCGGCGCGGCGCTGACCGCCGGGCGCCCAGAGGCCGAGTCGGCGGACGAGTACCGCTACGACCCGGCCGACCCGGTGCTCACCGGCCTCGACGTGCGCAAGTACCCGTTCGAGGACGTGCCGCTGGACCAGACCGGCAACGAGGCTCGCGACGACGTCCTGTGCTACACCAGCGAGCCGGTCACCGAGCCCGTCACCGTGTCCGGCTGGGCGTCGCTCGAGCTGCACGCCAGCTCCGACGGCGACGACACCGACTGGCACGTCAAGATCACCGACGTCACGCCGGACGGCCGGTCGCTGCGCGTCACCCAGGGCTGCCTGCGGGCCGCGTGCCGCGACTCCCTCGAGAAGCCGGAGCCCCTGGTCCCCGGGCAGGCCTATCAGTTCAACGTGGAACTTTGGCCCACGCATCACGTGTTCCTGCCCGGTCACCGCATCCGGGTGACGGTGACCAGCAGCGACTTCCCGTGGTTCGCGCGGAGCCTGAACCAGTTCGGCCCGGTGCGCTCGCAGGGTGAGCCGCGGGTCGCGGTGAACACGGTGCGCCGGGGCGGCGCGCACGCCTCACGGCTGGTGCTGCCGGTGGAAGGCGGCGCGCCGGGGCGGGCCGGCTGAGCGCGCGCTCAGCCGGAGGAATCGCGCTCAGTCGTAGGAGTACGGAGCGGTCGCGATCCCCGCGGCGAGCGTCAGCAGCGCCCGCAGCAGCCGGTAGAGCTCGGGATAGTCGGCCGAGGTGTACTCGGTCTCGCGCGGAGCGACCCGCTCGATGCCCGGCAGGTCGGCGACCTGCGCGGCGATGCTGGTCGAGTTCCAGGCCACGCGCAGCGTCGTCGGCGCTTCGACGCGGTACGGCGAGTACTTTCCCTCGCCGGCGGCGACGCTGGCGATCGCGTTCCTGGCGGCGTCGCGGACCAGCCCCTGGGCGACCTCGGGATGCGGCGACAGCGCGGTGTACTTGTCGATCGCTTCCTTGACCTGCACCGCTTCGACCGTGCCGAGGGTCTCGCGGCCCTCGGTGCACAGCACGTCGTCCCCGGCGATCAGCACCACGGGAACGCCGAGCCACCCGGCCATCGCGGCGTTCAGGCGCAGTTCGCCGGCGGGCTCGTCGTTGAGGAAGACGCCCTGGACATCCCCGCCGCGCATGGTGTGGTTGAGCACGCCGTCGGGGTTCCCGGTGCGGGCGTGATAGCCGACGAACAGCGTGGCCGCGGTGCCGGAGGTGAGCCCTTCCATCATCCCGTACGACTTGCTGCGGCCGCGGATGACCTTGGCCCGCCGGTCGAGCTGGCCCTGAATCAGGTTGTGCATGCCGCCGTGAGAGTCGTTGACGATGACCTCGGTGGCCCCGCCCTCGTGGCAGCCCTCGATGGCCGCGTTGCACTCCGCGGTCATGAGCGTGCGGCAGTACTCGTAGTGCGGCGCCCCGGGCGTGGTGTCCGCGCCCGATGCCACTCCGGCGATGCCTTCCATGTCGACCGAGATGTGTACCCGCACTTCCGCCTCGCTCCTTACCTGCCCCTGAGCCGGACCTCGAGGGAATTCCGGATGGCGTCGCCGATCAGGTTGAAGGCGACGACCGTGATCACGATGCACAGGCCGGCCGGGTAGATCAGCCACCAGTAGCCGTCGAACACGTAGTTCAGCCCGTCGCTGAGCATCCCGCCCCAGTTCGCCGACGGCGGGGGCGGGCCCAGGCCAAGGAAGCTCAGCGCGGCGAACAGCAGGATCGCGTTGGCCACCTCGAACGTGGCCTGGACCACGACGGTCCCGATCACGTTGCGGACCAGGTGCCGGGCCACGATCTGCCAGGACCGCGACCCCAGCTGATGCGCCGCCTCCACGTATTCCAGCCGTTTGAGCACCAGGACCTGACCCCGCACCAGGCGCGCGGTGATCAGCCAGGAGATGAGCCCGAGCACGAAGATCACCATGATGACGCTCGGGGTGACGAGCGTGGTCAGCAGCAAGACCAGCAGCAGCGCCGGGATGGCCAGCAGCGCGTCGACGATGCGCATCATCACCGAGTCCACCCAGCCGCCCACGTAGCCGGCCACCGCGCCCCACAGCGTGCCGACGATCGTGGCGATCGCCGCCGCGGCCAGGCCGACCTCCAGGGTGGACTGGCCGGCCACCATCAGCCGCCCCAGCACGTTGTAGCCGACCGCGTCGGTGCCCAGCGGGTACTGGCCGCCGGGCGGGCGGGTGATCGCCAGCAGGTTCGGGTGGGTCTGGTTGGTCGGGTACAGCAGCGGGCCGACGAAGCTGAACAGCAGCATGACCACGAGCGCGGCCAGACCGATGACGCCCATGCGGTTGTGGCCGAAGTCGCGGATGATCGCGCGCAGCCCGCGCCCGCCAGCGGCGGGCTCACCGGGCACCAGCGGGGCGCTGGGGTCGAGAACGTCGGTCGTGGTCATGACGCCTGCAACCGGACCCGCGGGTCAGCCACGGCGTAGGCGACGTCGGCCAGCAGGTTGCCGAGCACCGTGGCGGCCGCCACCACGACCG
Source organism: Streptosporangiaceae bacterium (assembly GCA_030039095.1). The sequence continues at coordinate 5,463 of JASHQP010000459.1, read as the reverse complement.
TGAACCCCATCAGCACCGGATAGTCGTGCGCACCGGTGGCGGTCCAGAACAGCCAGCCCATCCCGGGGTAGTTGAACAGGGCCTCGACGATGATCGCACCGGACAGCACGCCGGGCAGGCTGAGCCCGACCAGCGTGATGATCGGCAGAATGCTGTTACGGAGCAGGTGCTTGGTGACGATCTGCCAGTTCGGCAGGCCCTTGGCCCGTGCGGTGCGGATGTAGTCCTGCAGCAGGTTCTCCACGGCCGACGCTCGCATGAACCTGCTGAACTGCGCGACCGTGACGATCGTCAGCGTGGCGACCGGCAGCACCAGCGCGCTGGGGTTGCTGAGCGCCGCGGTCACCGAAGCCCCCTGGGGGCCCTCCGAGGGGAACAGATGCAGGTCGGACGAGAACCAGACCACGAGCAGGATGCCGAGCCAGAACGTCGGCATCGCGTAGCCGACGAACGAGAACGTGGTCAGCGTGTGGTCGAGCAGCTTCTCCCGGCGCAGCGCCTGCACGATGCCCATCGGGATCGCGATCAGCAGCGCGATCACATAGGACGAGCCAACGAGCAGCGCGCTCTTGGGCAGGTCGAGGACGAGCAGCGAGCCGACGGACTGGTCGAAGTGATAGGAGAAGCCCAGGTTCCCGTGTATCAGCCGGTTGAGATACAGCAGGTACTGCACCGGCAGCGCCCGGTTGTACCCGTTGGCGTTGTTGAACGCCTGGATCGCTGCCGGGGTGGCCCGCATCCCGAGGATGGCGCGCGCGGGGCTGCCGGGAAGGAAGTGCAGGATCGCGAACACGATGAGCGTGACGATGAAAAGGACCGCGACCGACTGCGACACCCGCTGCACAAGGTATCTGGTCATCCGGGCTGCTACTCCTCCTCAGGGCTTCTCCGAACCAGGCAGGCCCCTCCCTAGGACTTGACGTACCAGACCGACGGATAGATGTGGGCGGTCGAGTCCTGAGCCGCCACCCCGCCGAGCTTCGGTGATATCGCCGAGATCTGATACGCGCTGTTGGGGAACCACAGGTCGGGGACCTGACTGGCCACCAGTAGCTGGTAGTTGTCGAAGGCCGTCTGCGAGGCCGACCCGTTGGCGGTGAGCATCTGCTTGATCTCGTTCTCCACCTGGCTGTTGCAGTAGTTGCCGGCGTTGGTGGCCCCGCCGCAGCCGAACAGGCTGTCCCCGTCCGGGAAGTAGATCGGCACGTAGGTGTAGACCGGCGAGCCGAGCAGGCTCAGCGCCGTCGAGCTGGCCGAGCAGCTGCTGACCGGCTTGCCGATGCACTCGAACGCCTCCGACAGCACGGTGTTGGCCGGAGCCTGGGACAGCTTCAGCTGGATCCCGGCCGAGCCGAAGGCCCCCTGCATGGCCTCGACCTCGTCCTGCAGCTCGGGGACCCCGCTGATGTAGAGCAGCGGGATCGAGAGCTTGGTCCCGCTGGCGATGCCCGCTCCGCAGTCGGTGCTGCCGGACCCGGGCCGGGTGCAGGTGGCGGTGCCGCCCTTCGGGACCGTCCAGCCGTGCGCGGTGAGCAGCGCGTCAGCAGCGGACGTGCTGAACGGGAACGGGTTCTTGGTCTCGGCCGGGTCGAGGAAGCTGCTCGCCGGGAACGTCGGCACCGGGCCGTACGTCGGCGTCCCGTAGTTCAGCAGGATGTCCTTGATGTACGCGGGCTGGTTGATGAGGTGCTGCATCGCCTGCCGGATGTAGAGCTGGTTCTCCAGCGGGCCGTACTTCGGGTTGCTGAAGTTGATCGCGATGAACGTCAGGCCCCACTCGTACCAGGGCTTGATCGAGTAGCCCTGTGACTTGAGGTTGCCCAGGTCGCCGATCTCGGTGTTGGGGACGTAGCCGTAGTCGACGCTGCCCGACTGCAGGGCAGTGAACTCCGCGGTCGAGCTGGTGAACGGGAGCTCCTCGAACTCGCTGGCCTTCGGCTTGTCCGGGCCGGAGTACGACTTGTTCGGGAGCATGATCGTCTGGCCGGTGACCTGGAAGCCGGTGTTCGGCTTGAGGTGCCACGGCCCGTCGACCACCTGCCAGAGCGGGTTGGTGTCCCAGGTCGACAGGGACATCGACTCCTTGTTCATGAAGTTGTAGACCGCTTCCGCACCGGACTTGGTCTCGTCGTAGTTCCCGACCGCGCCGGTGGCCGACGTCTTGTCCCACACGGCCTGCGGGATCGGCTGCAGGATCGACAGCCCGTTGTACAGCAGATACGTCTGGTTGTAGGTGACGTTGAACTTCAGCACGAACGTGTCCGGCGAGGGCGCGGACATGCCCGCCACGTGATCCATCCAGCCGCCGGGGACGTAGGCCGCGCTGTTGTTCTTCTCCGCCAGCAGCAGGTTCATCCAGAACTCGAGGTCGCGCGAGGTGACCGGCTTGCCGTTGGACCACATGTAGTGCTTGAGCTTCATCGTGACCGTGCGGCCGCCATCGGAGAACACCGGCGGATACGCCATGCTCTGCGCGTAGTTGATCGTGGCCTGGGCGTTGTTGCTGTGGCCGAACCAGTACAGCGGCAGCCACATGAGCGGCTGCAGGTACGTGATGTTGTTGTTGCCCGAGTTGGCCCCGTCGTAGAGCGGGAAGATGTACGTCGGCGGCGACCCCGGCTGCTCGGCGAACGTGATGATGCCCCCGGACTGGGGCTTGCCTCCCGAGCTCGAGTTCGAGCCCGAGCTTCCGCTGCAGGCAGCCAGCAGGAGGGCGGCCACGCCAACCGCGGCGGCAAGTGTTATACGACGACGCCTCATCATGACTCCCGTTTCCATCCGCGGGATCCCCCCGCCGGCTGGCACCACTGTGGATCCGTCCTGGATCGCTGGCGCCGCGCGCGGGAGAGCGGCCGTACCGCGGCGGCGTGGACGGACGGCAGATGCTGTCCGTTTGGGAACGCTTTGCAGGTCAGTATGACGTTGGCGAGCTTGATGCAGCCATGTGGTGATGGCCGAAGCTGACGAGGGCGGTTCGTCGGATTCGACGATGAATCATCGGCCAGCCGATGGTTTCCGGCTCGCGGCCCGCCGACGGTTTCCGGCTCGCGGCCCCGTATCACCGCCGGCGTGGCTTGCCGATTGCCGAAAGCTGCACCAGGGCGGCGAGCCGCGCCCGGGAATCCTCTAGATCCAGGCCGCTGACCTCGCTGATGCGGCGCAGCCGGTAGCGGAACGTGTTGGGGTGCACGTGCACATCCGCCGCGGCCCGGCCAACGTCGCCGAAGGCCTCCAGATACGCGCGCAGTGATTCGGTCAGCTCGGTGCTGTTCTCGCCGTCATAGCTGATCAGCCGGGCGATGGGCCCGTAGGAGCGGTCCTCGTCGGCGGAGAGCACCTCCCCGAGCCGGTCCAGCACGGTCTCCAGGTACACGTCGTCCAGACGGGCGGCGCGGCCGCACGGGCTGGTGTCGCGCAGCACCCGGACCGTGCGCTCGGCCTCGGCCCGCGCCCTGGCCAGTCCCGGCAGGGACAGCGCGGGCCCTCCGACGCCGATGACGACCGGGTCCCGGTGCCCGATCCTGGCCACGAAGCTGGAGGCCTCGGCGTAGATGCGGTTGGCCGCCTCGGCCGGGTCGCAGTGGCCCGCGGGGACCACCGCGTAGACGAGGCGGCCGATCCTTGCGATGGCGGCGTCGGCGTGAATCGCCCCCAGGTGCAGGGTGAGGGCGTCGGCCAGCCGCTGGCTGGCCGACTCGAGCCCGGCGCCCTCCGCTGCGAGCGGCTGGCAGGCCAGCACGCACAGCGGGCCGGTGGGCAGGCCGAGACGGATCGCCGCCTGCTGCGCGGAGCTGCCGCCGGACAGCACAGATTCCAGAAGGTCCGCACTGAGCTGCCGGGCCAGGTCGGCCGAGTTGCGCTGGTGCAGCATGTGCAGCGCGGCCAGGCCCGCGACCTCGGTCAGGGCCTGCATGCGCTCATCGGACAGCGGCCCCTTGACCGCTACCCACAGCGATCCCAGTACCTCCTGGCCCGCGTAGACCGCAACCGCGACGCGCGGCAGCTGGTCCGGGCTGAGGCCCGGCATGTAGACCGGGCGCCTGCTCCGGTACAGCTCGCGGAAGATCCCGCGTTCCTCCAGCATCTGCCGGAGCCGCTGCGGCACCTGGCGGCCGAGGATGGTCTCGATCCTGCTGGTGTCGGCCTCTTCCTGGCCACCCGAGAACGCGAGCACCCGCGACGACCGGTCTTCGACCGTCACCGGCGCGTCGACCAGGGCGCTGACCGCGTTGGCGAACGCGAACAGGTCACCGGCCGGGCTGCCGGCCAGGTCATCGGCGCTGGTCGCGGTCCATCGGTCGAGCAGCGTGCGCAGCAGCGCAGCGACCTGGAACCATGACGCGGCCCTGGTCAGGCCCAGCAACGGGACGCCGTGGGCGCGCACGGCTTCGCGCAGCCCGGCACCGACCTCGTCGGGCGCCTTCACCACCAGGGCTGCGGCCTGCAGCCTGCCGAGCCGCCGGATCAGGTCGCACATCTCCGCCTGGGTGGCCACGCCCACGCCGAGTAGCAGTTCGCCGGGCGAGATCAGCAGGTCGTCGTGGACGTCGAAGATCGTGGCGCCGGTCACCTCGGCGTCGAGCGGCCCGTCTGCCTCGATGACCTCGAGCAGCGTCGTGCCAAGATCCTCCACGAGGCGCTGCAATCGGACCCCGCCCGCCGTCACACCGGAGTTTCCCACCTCGCCCAAGATACGGAGGTCTGAACCAATCGGTCCAGGTCAGACCCGGTTTCGTGGCCCCGATGTGACCAGCATGTGTCCGAACCCCGCGGCCCGTCCTGGTGGGGAATTCCAATCGGCACGCCATCGCTTGGTGCGGCGCTACCTAGCCACGGCCGGGCGGGATCACCGAGCCTGAGCGCATGAGCCAGCGACGTGTCATCCGCGGCGGCACGGTCGCGGACGGCAGCGGCGGGGGCGCCCTGCGGCGCGGAGCTGCCTGATGCAACCACCGATCGCCCGGCCCGGCCTCGTCGCCGAGTTCACGGCCAGGCTGCCCGCCATGCTCGACGAGCTGGGTGAGCTCGTGCGGCGCGAGTCACCGTCGGGTGACCTTGCGGCGCTGGAGCGCAGCGCCGAGGCCGTCGCCGCCCTCGGCCAGCGGCTGACCGGATGCGCGCCGGAGGTCATCTCCGACGCCGGCCCCACGCACCTGCGCTGGACGTTCGGCACCGGCCCGCGCCGCGTGCTGCTGGTCGGCCACCACGACACGGTGTGGCCACTCGGCTCGCTGGAGCATCATCCGTGGTCGGTGGCTGACGGAGTGGCGCGCGGGCCCGGGTGCCTCGACATGAAGGCCGGGCTCGTGCAGATGTTCCACGCGCTGAGCGTGCTGGAGGACACCGACGGCGTGACCGTGCTGGTGAACGGGGACGAGGAGGTCGGGTCCCGGACGTCGAGCGGACTGATCGAGGAAGCGGCCCGCCGGTCACCGGCCGCGCTCGTGCTGGAGATGGCGGCGG
>JASHQP010000458.1 GCA_030039095.1 Streptosporangiaceae bacterium | reverse complement strand
CTCGGCGGGTGACTCGCCCGCAGCACCGGGCGCCACTCCCCCACTGGCGGCGGCAGAATCAGCGGAAGCAGAATCAGCGGCGGCAGACTCGGCCGCGGCGTGCCGCGGCGGGATCGCGAGCCGCAACACGTCAGCGAGAGTCCCGCCGTACCGGTCCGCCACGGCGCGGGCCAGCCCGAAGATCTCGGCTGTCAGTACCGGCTCCGGCGACACCACCCGCTCGAGGAACGCGAGCTTGCCCTCGTGCTCGCTCGCGTCCGCGCGCTGCAGCAGGTAGCCGTCGGCCAGCCGGCCGGCGAACCTGACGCGTACCCGGCACCCGGGCACCGCCTGGGCCGAGAGCTTCTCGGGCACCACGTAGTCGAAGGGCCGGTCCAGGTGCGGCAGGGACACGTCCACGGCCACCCGCGCAACCGGCAGGCTCACGGCGGCCACCTTTGCCTTGCCGCCCCGTCCCGCCGAACCTGCCACGGCTCTGTCCTACCAGAGACCTCCGTCGCCGCGTCCCATCAAGGGCCCGCGCCGCCGCCGTGGCCTCTCAGGCGGGGAACACCGACTCGCTGAACCACTGCCAGGTGCGGCGGATGCCCTCCTCGCGCGTGATCGTCGGCGCATAGCCGAGGACCTTGCTCGCGAGGTCATAGGACGCGAAGTTGCGTTCCACCTCGCCGGCACGCGCGGGCCGGTACTCGACCGGATGCTCCGGCGCCCCGGCGGCGTCACGGCACAGGTCGGCCAGTTGCGACGCGGTGGTCTCGACACCGGACGCGACGTGCAGGACGGTGCCGCCGGGGACGTCGCCGTCCAGCGCCAGCCCGATCGCGCGGGCGATGTCGTCCACGTGCGTGTAGTCACGCGACGCCGAGCCGTCGCCGTAGATCACCATCGGTTCGCCGTCATGGATCGCCCAGAAGAACTTGTTGAGGACTCCCGACTTCTTCTCGCTCCACGGGCCGTAGACGTTCGCGAACCTCAGGGCGATCGTGCGCAGCCCGTAGGACGTGGCGAACGCGTGGGCGTAACCCTCTCCGGCGAGCTTGCTCGCCCCGTACGGCGAGATCGGCTTCGGCAGCGAGGACTCGTCGACCGGAGGGGTCGCGTTCCCGATCAGCGCGCCGCCGGTCGAGGCCTGGACCGTGCGCTCCACGCCAGCCCGCCGGGCCGCGTCGAGCACCTGGAACGTGCCGAGCACGTTCACGTCGAAGTTCGCGGCCGGTTCGGAGACGGACATGATGACCGAGCCGGCCGCGGCCAGGTGCACGACCGCGTCGATGCCCGCGAGCGCGGCGTCGAGCGCGTCCGCGTCGCGGATGTCTCCCTCGACCAGATCCGCGTCCACGCCCGCCAGGTGCGCGGCGTCGCCGGTCGAGTAGTTGTCGAGCACGCGAACCCGATGTCCCGCCCCGACGAGCCCGCGGACCAGCGTGGCGCCGACGAAGCCGGCGCCACCGGTCACCAGGATCCGGCGTTCCTGCCCCACGGCCAATCCTCCTGTCCCGCGATCACGGCGTGGCGGCCAGCACCGGGGCGGCCCGGCGCAGCATCTACAGGCCCGCAGCCGCCTGCAGGGCCTCGGTCCTGTCGGTGCGCTCCCAGGAGAAGTTGGGCTCCTCGCGGCCGAAGTGGCCGTAGGCAGCGGTCTGCGAGTAGATCGGGCGAAGCAGGTCCAGGTCCCTGATGATCGCAGCCGGGCGCAGGTCGAACACATCGAGCACCGCGTCCTGGATCCGCTCAACCGGGACCTGCTCGGTGCCGAAGCACTCGACGAACAGGCCGACCGGCTTCGCCTTGCCGATCGCGTACGCGACCTGGGTCTCGCAGCGGTCGGCCAGGCCGGCGGCGACGACGTTCTTGGCCACCCAGCGCATTGCGTACGCGGCGCTGCGGTCCACCTTGGACGGGTCCTTGCCGGAGAAGGCGCCGCCGCCATGCCTCGCCATGCCGCCGTACGTGTCAATGATGATCTTGCGGCCTGTCAGCCCGGCGTCGCCCATCGGGCCGCCGATCTCGAACCGGCCGGTCGGGTTCACCAGCAGCCGGTAGCCGTCCGTGTCGATGTCGACGTCGGCCAGGACCGGCTGGACGACGTGCTCGCGGATGTCCGGCGTGAGCAGTTCCTTCAGGTCGATCGCTGCCGCGTGCTGGCTGGAGACCACGACCGTGTCCAGGCGCACCGGCCTGCCGTCCGCGTACTCGATCGTGACCTGGGTCTTGCCGTCCGGCCGCAGGTAAGGCACGTCGCCGCTGCGCCGCACGTCGGTCAGCCGCCGGGCCAGCCGGTGCGCGAGCATGATCGGCAGCGGCATCAGCTCGGGGGTCTCCCGGCAGGCATAGCCGAACATCATGCCCTGGTCACCGGCGCCCTGCCGGTCGAGCTCGTCCGCGCCCTCGCCCTCACGGTGCTCGAACGCCTCCTGAACGCCCTGGGCGATGTCCGGTGACTGCGAGCCGATGGACACCGACACCCCGCACGACCTGCCGTCGTAGCCCTTGGCCGAGGAGTCGTAGCCGATCTCCAGGATCTTTTCCCGAATTACACCTGGAATGTCGACATACGTCTCGGTGGTCACCTCGCCCGCGACGTGCACCTGGCCCGTGGTGATCAGCGTTTCGACGGCCACGTGGCTCGTCGGGTCACCCTTGAGCATCCCGTCCAGGACGGCATCGCTGATCTGGTCGGCCATCTTGTCCGGATGACCCTCTGTGACCGACTCGGAAGTAAACAGACGACGAGCCACCTGACATCCTTTTCGCTGGTGAGTTTTGCGCGACGAGGTCTCGCCGCAGTGTAGCCGGGCAGCCGAGCCTGCGTGGCTAGTCGAGCCTGCTGGCCACCAGATCCCAGATGACGTCGGCCAGCGCATCCTTGGGCCCGCGCTCCACCGGCCTCTCGCCGCCGTCGGCCGCGAGCACAACGGCCTCGTTGTCGCTGGTGCCGAACGCCAGGCCGCCGCCGACCTGGTTCACGACCAGCAGGTCGCATCCCTTCGCCGCGAGCTTGGCCCGGCCGTTGGCGAGCACGTCCCCGGTCTCGGCGGCGAACCCGACGATGACCTGGCCCGGCCGTGCCCGGTTGCCGGACAGCTCGCGCAAGATGTCGGGGTTCTGCACCAGGCGAAGCGGCGGCGCGGCCGCGCCGGACTTCTTGATCTTCGTATCGCTGCGGTTCTCCGGCCGGTAGTCGGCGACGGCGGCGGCCATGACCACCGCGTCCGCCTCGGCCGCCGCGGCGATCACCGCGTCCCGCATCTCGAGGGCCGAGGTGACGCGCACCACCTGGGCACCGGCCGGGTCCTCGAGCGCCACGTTCGCCGCCACCAGCGTCACCTTGGCGCCGCGCGCGGCGGCAACCCTCGCGATCGCGTAACCCTGCCGCCCGGATGACCAGTTGCCGATGAAACGGACCGGGTCGAGTTCCTCCCTGGTCCCGCCCGCCGAGACCAGCACCCTCCGGCCGGTGAGGTCGGCCGCCAGGCCCTCGGCTCCGCGTGCGAGCACGCGCGCCGCAACCGCGAAGAGCTCGGCGGGCTCGGGCAGCCGCCCGGGGCCACTGTCGGCGCCGGTGAGCCGGCCGCTGGCCGGGTCGATCACGATCGCGCCCCGTTCCCGCAGCGTGGCAACGTTCGCCTGCGTGGCGGGGTGCTGCCACATCTCGGTGTGCATGGCCGGGGCGAACACGACAGGGCAGCGCGCGGTCAGCAGGACCGCGGTCAGCAGGTCATCGCCCCGGCCGGCGGCCGCCCGCGCCAGCAGGTCGGCCGTGGCCGGAGCGACGAAGACCAGGTCGGCCGTCTGCCCGAGCCGGACATGCGGGACGTTGTGCACGTCGTCCCAGACACCGCAGGACACGGGCTCGCCGGACAGCGCGGCCCAGGTCGCCTCGCCGACGAAATGCAGCGCGTCCGGCGTCGGCACCACCCTGACCCGGTGGCCCGCCTCGGTGAGCAGCCGCAGCAGCTCACAGGCCTTGTACGCGGCGATGCCTGCGCCTACTCCGAGAACGACGCGCACCAGCTACCCTGCCCTGGCCGGACGGCTCAGCCGTCAGGCTTCTGGTGGTGCTTCCTCCGCGCTGACCAGTCCTTCGCTGATCTCGCGCAGCGCGATGGACAGCGGCTTCTCCTGAACGCGGGTCTCGACGAGCGGGCCGACGTACTCCAGCAGGCCCTCGCTGAGCTGGGCGTAGTAGGCGTTGATCTGCCTGGCTCGCTTGGACGCCATGATGACCAGGCCGTACTTGCTGTCCACCACTTCGAGGAGATCGTCGATGGGTGGGTTGATGATGCCTTCCACGGCCGGAGTCCTTGCCACCTTGTGCCTTTCCCGTATCGAGAGGGGCAGCCAGCTACCTACGCTGCCCTACTGGCCACCTACAGCCGGTCACCAGGCTACCAGGTGACACGCAGGGGCCGGGGCGTCGCCGAGCTGGTGCTACGGCGCGCCCACGTGCGTGGGCGGATCGGCCACCGATCCGCGGACCCCGCCCCGCCCCTGCAGCGGCCCGCGTCGGTCAGATCTCGCCGCCCCGGAACTCGTGCTCCAGAGCGGTCCGCTGGTTCGCGCCGAGGCCGCGGACCCGCCGCGACTCGGCGATGCCGAGCTTCTCCATGATCTGCTTGGCACGGACCTTGCCAACGCCCGGCATCGACTCCAGCAGGGCGGAGACTTTCATCTTTCCGACAACATCGTCGGTCTGGCCCTCCTTGAGGACCTGGGGCAGGGTCGTGGAACCCTTCTTGAGCCGATTTTTTACCTCAGCGCGCTCTTTACGCGCCTTGGCGGCCTTCTCTAGAGCCGCCGCCCGCTGATCGGGGGTAAGGGGAGGAAGAGCCACTCGTGGTCACCTCGGGTTTCGTATCGAAAAACTCGCTCCGCGTGGGAAAACTAGCGAGTTCAGCCCGTCGGGGCAACGCGAACCCCCGTTTGTGGCGTCACAAATTAACCATTATTACTAACCGAACATATCTGGGCACTCAGTGTAGCGAAACAGTCCCTGAGATTTCATGATCGCTGACGTCAGGAGCATGCGACCGATTGCGGTCAAGACGGCTGCCCGAGGCCCGCAAGGGACGCTCCAGCGCCGCCGGAAAATGCATCTGCAAGTGCAAACCAGATGGCGCTCGCCAAGTAAGAAGACTTCAACTTAACGTGACTCCGAACGCGCCGAGGGGCGCGTGACGCGAACGGCATAGGCGAACGGCATGGGCCGGCACATAGCTCAGAGGCATGGCCGGCACATAGCCCAAACGCATGGCTCACATAGTTCGAACGCATCGCTGGCACATAGCCCGAAGCCTTCGCTTCGACATCCCCGGCGATGGCCGGCACATTGCAGAACGCATCGCCCGGCGGGCGCGCGCCGGGGTCAGCTAGATGCAACCGATATTTTCCGGAGCGACGCGCCGATGGCGGCGGCCGCCGCGCCCGGATCCGCCGCGCCGGTGATCGGCCGGCCGATCACCAGAAGATCGGCGCCGGCCCGCAGCGCCTCTTCCGGGGTCGCGATCCGCGCCTGATCGTTGGCTTCGGACCCGGCCGGCCGCACGCCCGGAGTGATCAGCGCGATGTCCGGGCCGACCTCGGCGCGCACCGCGGCGACCTCACGTGGGGAGCAGATGAGCCCTCGCGCCCCGGCCTCGACCGCCAGCGTGGCCAGTCGCCGCACCGCGTCGCCCACCGGTCCGGCAACGCCGAGCCGTTCCAGGTCATCGTCGCCCAGCGAGGTGAGGACGGTGACCGCGACGATCTTGGTATCCGGGGCGGCTTCCACCGCGGCACGCACGGCGGCCATGCCGCCGGCCGCGTGGACGGTGAGCAGTTCGGGCCGCAGCCTGGCCACGGACCGGGCTGCACCGGCCACGGTCGCGGGTATGTCATTCAGCTTCAGGTCGAGGAAGACCGCGACGTTGCTGGCGCCGCGCACCGAGGCCACGGCCTCCGGGCCGTACCGCAGGTAGAGCTCGAGCCCGATCTTCACGGTGCTCACGTGCGGCGTGACCAGGTTCGCCCACCGGGCGGCGGTGTCCAGGTTCGGCGCGTCAAGGGCGACGGCGATCGGCGCGGGATGGGTCACGGCATCCTCCTAAGACACGTTTCCTGTGAGCCTGCGGCGGGCCACGGCACTCGGCTCGTGGGCCAGGCCGATCACGTCCGAAAGGCGCTCCACCCCGCGCCTCGCCAGCTCTTCCTCGAGCTCGCGGGCGATGCGCACACACGCCGAGGGGTCGTGGAAGATCGCCGTCCCGACGCTGACCAGCGTCGCGCCGGCCAGCATGAGCTCCAGGGCGTCCTTCCCGGTGCGCACGCCGCCCATGCCGATGATGGGGACATCGGGCAGCGCCTCGCGGACCTGCCAGATGCACCGTACGGCCACCGGCCGGATCGCGGGCCCCGACAGGCCGCCGGTCATCCCGGCGAGCGCCGGGCGCATGGTGTCCAGGTCGATCGTCATCCCGAGCAGCGTGTTGATGAGCGAGAGCCCGTCGGCGCCAGCCGCCACGCAGGAACGGGCGATCGCCACGATGTCGGTGACGTCCGGTGACAGCTTGGCGAACACCGGGATGTCATACCGGGCCCTGCCGCGCACCGCGTCGATGACCGCCCCGGCCGCGCCCGCGTCGCAGGCGAACACCTGCCCGCGGTCCTCGACGTTCGGGCAGGAGATGTTGACCTCGATGGCCGTCACCCCGGCCGAATCGGACAGGCGCGCCGCGAGCTCGGAGTATTCGTCGACGGTTCCCCCGGCGATCGAGACCACCGCGCGGGCGCCCCGGGACAGCAGCCACGGCAGGTCGCGCTGCAGGAACGCGTCGATGCCCGGGCCCTGCAGGCCGATCGAGTTCAGCATCCCGCTCGGCGTCTCCGCCATCCGCGGGGTTGGCCGGCCGGCCCTCGGGGCGAGCATCACCGACTTGGTGACCACGGCGCCAATCTTGGAGACATCGAAGAACTGGGCGAGCTCGCGCCCGGAGCCTGCGCAACCGGAGGCCGTCAGTACCGGGTTCGGCAGCTCGGCCTGGCCGAGCCGTGCCCGCAGGTCAGTTGCCATTGGCCTGGTTCCTGCCCCGCGGGCCGGCGCCGGTGGCCGGGGCCGCCGAGAGCCCCGCGGCACGGCGGGACCTCGGCTCCCAGCCGGGAGCGCCGAACGCGTCGAACGGGATCGTGCCGACGTCGTCCCAGCGCACCTGCTCGCCGCGGAACACCGGGCCGTCCACGCAGGACCGGACCATCCGGGTGATCCCGTCGGAGCCGACAACGGGCAGCACGCAGGTCATGCACACCCCGACGCCGCAGGCCATCAGCTCCTCGACAGCAACCTGCACCGGGATGTCGTACCGCCGGGCCAGCAGCGTCACCTGGCGCAGCATCGGCATCGGGCCGCAGGCGTAGATGGCGTCGGTCCGCGCCTCGTGGATGATCTGGCCCATCATGTCTGTGACGATCCCGCGCGCGCCGAGCGAGCCGTCCTCCGTGGTGATCGTGGCCGTGCGGCCGGTCCGCCGCGCGGTCAGCGCGCCGAAGACCTTCTCCCCGGTCGACGCGCCGAGCAGGAAGTCGACAGTGCACCGGCGCTCGCGCAGCCTGGCGGCCAGCGAGAACAGCGGCGCGCTGCCGTAGCCGCCGCCCACCAGCAGGCAGGCGGCCGGGTCCCGGGGCACGGGGAACGGCCGGCCGAGCGGCCCGGTGATGTCGACGACGTCGCGGGAGCGGCGCTCGGCCAGCCAGCGGGTACCCGGGCCGCCGGCGGAGAACACGAACTCCACCGTGCCGCCGTGATCCGGCCGGACGTCGTGGATCGAGAACGAGCGGCGCGCCATCATCGACGTGGACGGCCCGCCCACGGCCAGGGTCACGAACTGCCCGGGCCGGAAGCGCGCCGCGATGCCCGGCGCCACGACCGTCATCGCGTAGTACGCGTCCACCCGCCGCACGGTCAGAACGGTCCCCCGCGCCTGGACCGGGCCCGCCTCCGGCTCGGGTGTAGCCCCCGTCATGACTCTGCTCTCCCGGGGAGCAGGCCCCCCGTAGCCCCCAGGCCGTCCGCTCGGGCCGGCAAGCCGGCCCTCGCATCCGGCACGGCTTGCGCCGTAACCCCCCGCAGGCGGGCGGCGTGCTCCTGCAGTGACCGCACGCCCACCTCACCAGAGTTGATCGCCTCGATGCCCTGCACGGCCGCTGCCAGCCCGGCCGTCGTCGTGATGCAGGGAATGCCCCGCCGCACTGCCGCGGTGCGGATCTCGTAGCCGTCGAGCCGCGGCCCCGACTGCCCCGGGCTGCCGAACGGCGTGTTCACGATGAGGTCCACCTGGCCCGCCAGGATCCGCTCCACGATCGTCGGCTCGCCGCCCGGCCCCGGGCCGTCGCTGTGCTTACGCACGATCGTGGCACGGACCCCGTTCCGGCGCAGCACCTCCGCGGTGCCGGCCGTCGCCCAGATCTCGAAGCCCAGATCGGCCAGGCGCTTGACCGGGAACACCATCGCGCGCTTGTCCTTGTCGGCGACGGCCACGAACGCCCGCCCCTTGACCGGCAGTGAGCCGTACGCGGCGGCCTGGGACTTGGCGAACGCGGTGCCGAACACCTCGTCCACGCCCATGACCTCGCCGGTCGAGCGCATCTCCGGGCCGAGCACGGTGTCCACGCCCTCGCCCGCCGCGTTGCGGAACCGCCCGAACGGCAGCACCGCCTCCTTGACCGCGATCGGCGCGTCGAGCGGGAGCATCCCGCCGTCACCGTCCGCCGGCAGCAGGCCCTCGGCGCGCAGCCCGGCCACGGTGGCGCCGAGCATGATCCGGGCCGCCGCCTTGGCCAGCGGGACCGCGGTGGCCTTGGACACGAACGGAACGGTGCGCGAGGCCCGGGGGTTCGCCTCCAGCACGTACAGCGTCCCGCCGGCGAGCGCGTACTGCACGTTCAGCAGCCCGCGAACGCCGACTCCCCTGGCGATCGCCTCGGTGTACCGCCGGATCTCGTCGATGTTCTTGTGGCCCAGCGTGATCGGGGGGAGCGCGCAGGCGGAGTCACCGGAGTGGATGCCGGCCTCCTCGATGTGCTCCATGACGCCGCCCAGGTACAGCTCCTCGCCGTCGTAAAGGGCGTCGACGTCGATCTCGATAGCGTCGTCGAGGAACCTGTCGATCAGCACCGGATGCCCCGGGCTGGCCTCGGTGGCCCGCCGGAGGTACGCCTCCAGCGTGCCGTCGTCGTAGACGATCTCCATCCCGCG
>JASHQP010000457.1 GCA_030039095.1 Streptosporangiaceae bacterium | reverse complement strand
GGCGGCAGCCGGGGAAGGGCTCCTCGCCCGCGCAGCCCGGGACGGCGCCGAAGCCGAGCAAGACGACCACCACCTCGGCCGGCGGCCCGGCGCCCCAGGCCAGCGGGACGCCCGCCCCGGTGCCGACGTCGGTCTCGACCTCGAACCCCTCGCCGCAGCCGGCCCAGACCGCATCGCCGAGCCCGTCGCCGAGCCCGGCTCAGCAGTCCGGCGGCTCGGGCGTGTGCGTCGACCTGCTCGGCATCACGGTCTGCCTGTAGCTGACGCGGGCGCCGTCAGGCGTTGGTCTCGCCGGTCAGGGTCTCGATCGGCTTCACCCCGGCGGCGCCGCGGCGCAGCCGCCAGAAAAGAACGATGACCGCGAGCACCAGCAGCGCGATGATCGGCGTCTGGGTGCGCGCGTTGACCTTCCGCAGGGTTCCGGAGCACGGGAGCATGTTGTCCCGCGACATCGAGTACGCCAGCCAGTAGCCGGCGATCGCCAGCAGCGGCAGCGGCGCAGCCTCCACGGCCTCGGACATGTCCGCGGCGAGCTCGAACCCGACCAGCGTGAACGCGCCGATGAGGCCGGCCAGCGCGAACGCGTAGATCGTCGGGTTGTGGTACACCGACGTCGTGTTGCCCAGGATGCCGAAGCCGTAGGGCGACGGCTTGGACTTCACGCCCCACAGCACGAACAGCAGCACCCCGAAGACCACCGTGCCGATGATCTCGGTGAACACCGCGACGTTGTTGACCCGCGCGGCCACCTGGATGCTGATGATGTTGATCACCACGGGCAGCAGCATCAGTACAGCAGGCCGGCGAAGCCGACGAACCACCCGTACGTCGAGTTCACCAGGCGCGCGCTCCACTGGTAGGCGTACCCGGCCAGCGGGGTGCGGGTGCCGAGCTCGGCGACGACCAGCGCGATCATCAGGTTGCCGACCCCGGCGATCGGCCACGTCCATATCGACGCCGGCCCCCAGTACGCGAGGCCGAACCCGTAGTTGAGGAAGATGCCGGTCGTGATCGAGATGATCGAGAACGCGATCGCGAACATCGAGAAGAAACGCAGCGATCGCCGGAGCTCCGGCTCGTAGCCCGCTCGCTCGAGGATCGCCTCCTCCGAGTCCGCCGAGACGGCCACGGCGGTGTCCGGAGTTCCGCTGAGGGCTGAGCCGACTGGCTCACCTGCTGGACTGGACATGCGAACCCCTCCCGGTCCAGCGTCTGTCTCTGCTTCAGGGCCCGTCTGCGCGCCGACGTGCCTCGCCATACCTCCGGCGCCGTATCTCGGCCGTCACCTCGGCGAGCTCGGCATCGGTGAGGATCCGTGGCCTCCCGCGTGAGCACGCCAGCCGGTGCACCTGCGCCAGCCACTCCAGCAGCAGCGCCCGGTCGTAGGCCTCGCCGAGGCTGCCGCCGTAGCTGATCGCCCCGTGGTTCTGCAGGATCGCGGCGCTGCGGCCGTCCAGCGCCTCCGTTGCCGCCCGGGCCAGGTCCGCCGAGCCGAACCGGGTGTACCGGGCCACCCGCACCGGCCCGCCGAGCCCGGTGATCGCGTAGTGGATGGCCGGCAGCTCGTCGCAGACCGCGGACAGCGCGATGACCTCCGGCGAGTGCGTGTGCACCACGGCCCCCGCCCGCGTCGCGGCGTACACGGCCAGGTGCATCGGCGTCTCCGACGAGGGCTCGCCCGCCCCGCTGCGCTGGGTCCCGTCCATGCCGATCACGCAGATGTCGCCGGGGCCCATGTCCCGGTACGGAATGCCGGACGGCGTGATCAGCACCTCGTCGCCGGCACGCACGCTCATGTTGCCCGCGCTGCCGATGGCCAGCCCGTCGTCGAGCAGGCGGTTGCAATACCTGACGAGCCGCTCGCGGCGGGCGTCGTGCTCGCTGCGCTCGCGGTGCCCGTCATGATCGTCGCGATACACTACCCCGGATGGTAGACGGACGTCCGACAAAAAAACAGCACCTCTGACCTGCGAAAGACAGCACCCTTACCAGCAGAGAACCTGCGAGCCGCGTTGCCGAAGATCGTCGACTGGGATGCCAGGCGGGATGCGATCCTCAGCGCCACCTGGCGGGTGATCGCGCGCGACGGGCTCGCCAGGGCCACGATCAGGGCCATCGCCCGCGAGGCGAGCTGCTCCCCCGGGATCCTCGCCCACTATTTCAGCGACAAAGCGGACATCCTTGGTTCTGCCTTGGTCATGTCCCACCGGAGGGTCGCGGCGCGCATGGACGCGGGAACCGCCGGGCTCAGCGGGCTCGAGGCGCTCGAGGTGGTCATGCTCGAGGCGCTCCCCCTGGACGAGCGGCGCGACCTCGAGGCGCAGATCGAGATCAGCTTCTGGGGGCGAGCTCTCGGCACCGCGGAACTACGGCAACTGCAGCACACCGAGTTCGACCACCTGTGCGCCCGCTTGCACCGTCACCTGAAGGAGGCGCGCGACCGCGGCGAGCTCGCCGGCTCGGTCGACATCGGCCTGGCCACGCACCAGCTTGCCGTGCTCATCGACGGCCTGAGCGCCGAGCGCGTGCTGTACCCGGGGCGGGTGACGCCGCAGCGCCAGGTGGAGATGCTCGAGACACTGCTCGACAGCTTCCGCCGGCCCGGCTGACCCCGGCTCCCGAAGGCCGTCCCGGCCCCGGTTCGGACGCCACCTTGCTGGGTACCGCACCGACTGATGTCCGCTGTCGGGGGAGGTCATCAGCCAGCCGGGTCGCGTCCCGGCCTGGTACCCCTGACCTGGCTGGCCGCGCTCGGTATCGGCGGCTCGATCCTGGTCATGATCGTGACGTCCGCCGCCCGCTGCAGCGCGTCGGTCCCCCTCGTTCCGCGCCCCGCCGGGCCGCTGCCGGTGGAGCTCCCGGTGCGGCTGCCGGACGCCCTGGTGACGCTGGGGCTGTGGGCAGCCGCCGCCCTGGGTGGCGGCGGGGTGATCGCCGGGCTCGTCGCCACCTCCCGCGGCGCACGGTACCCGGCCTGGCTGCTGATGGGGACCGCGCTCGTCGCGATCGCGGCGCTGACCGCGCTACCCCCCGCGGGCTCCACCGACACCGTGAGCTACGCCACGTACGGGCGGATGGCCCTGCTCGGCCACAACCCGTACGTGATGACGCCGGAGCAGCTCAGGCACACCGGCGACCCCATCGGCCAGCTGGCGAACCTGATCTGGCGCAGGCACCCGTCGCTGTACGGCCCGCTGGCCACCGCCGAGCAGTGGGCTGCCGCCAGGCTCGGCGGCACGTCGGCGATCCGCATCGTGGCATGGCTCAAGCTGTGGAACGCTGTCGCGTTCGCCGCCGTGATGCTGGGCCTGGACCGGCTGCTGCGCTCCGACCCGGCCCGCCGGGCCCGGGCGCATCTGCTCTGGTCGGTGAACCCGCTGATGCTGTGGGGACTGGTCGCGGCCGGCCATCTCGACGTGCTCGCGGCCGCCGCCGCCCTGCTCGGGCTCACCGCGCTGCGCGCCCGCGGGCAAGGTAGTCACGGGCACGGTGTGCGCCCGGCCGCCGCGCTGGCCGCGGGGATGCTGGTCGGCGTGGCCGCCGACGTCATGCTGACCTACCTGCTGCTCGGCCTCGCGGTCGCCTGGGCGCTGCGCAGGTCGGCGACCGGGCTCGCCGCGGCGCTCGCCGGGATCTGCGCCACGCTGCTGCCCGCCTACGCGCTGATCGGCACGGCCATCTTCCGCTCGCTGGCCAAGCGCCAGGGCAAGGTCAGCGCCGACACCTTCTACCAGCTGATCTCCGCCGCGTACCGGCACACGCTGCCGCAGAGCGTCTCGCTGCTCATCGGGCTCGCGTTCGTGGGCCTGGCGCTGCTGCTGCTGTGGCGGCTGCCGGACGCGCCGGCCGGCCTGCCCGCGATCATGCCGGCCCTGGCGATCAGCATCGCCTGGCTGTTCATCTGGTACTACCAGCTGCCCTGGTACGACACGATGGCCATCGGCGTGCTGGCCGTCTACCCGGCCTCCCGGCTCGACTGGGTGGTGACCGGGCAGCTGACAGCGGCCACGGTGGCGCTGATGCCCGGCGCCACCGCGACACTCCACCCGCAGTGGCTGGCCAGGCTCGACTACCTCGTCGCGTTCCGGCTGATGCCGGCGGTCCTGTTTCTCGCCCTGCTCGCGCTCGTCTGGCTGTGCCTGTCCCGGGCCTGGGGCATCGCCGCGCACGCCGAGCTCCGCAGCCCCGACGTGCCCGCGCTGGAACGCGCCGCCGCCCCGGACCGGTTAACGCCCCGGCCGGTCCGGCAGACGGCATGACCGGGCCGGTGAAACCTGGCCAGCGGCCACTATTCGGGTACTGTGTTGCCAGTCATCCTTGATCGGGCAAGAGCCAGCGGACCTGGCGTAGTTCCGCCATAACGGCACTGCGACCGGAAAGTGACGAGCAGGCAACGTGAGTTCCGCAACCGCCGCTGCCACCGGCACCGGCTCGTCCCATCCGGAGCAGCCCCCGGCGTCATCGAAGGCCAGCCTGGCCGGCCCCCTCGCCTGGGTATCGGCGATCGGCATCGGCAGCTCGATCCTGATCATGATGGCGGCCTCGGTCGCGCACGCCAGCCCGGCGGTGCCCGTGATGCCCTGGCCGCCCGGGTGGCCGCCGCTGGAGATCGCCTGGCACCTTCCGGTGGCGGCGGCGTACGCGGCGCTTTGGGCGGCGGCGGTGCTGGGCGGCGGCGGCGTTCTCGCCGGGCTGCTCGCCGTGTCCCGCGGGGCCCGCGTTCCCGCCTGGCTGCTGATCGCGACCGCGATCATCGCGGTTGCGATCTTCGCGATGCTCCCCCCTGCCGGGTCGACCGACACCGTCAACTACGCGGTGTTCGGCCGGATCGCCGTGCTCGGCCACAACCCGTACGTGATGACCCCGAACCAGCTGCGCGCCAGCGGGGATCCCATCGGCCAGCTGGCGCAGGAGCTCTGGCGTACCCACGGCTCCCTGTACGGCCCGCTGGCCACCGTGGAGCAGCACGCCGCGGCCGCGCTCGGCGGCGTCTCCGCCGCGCGGATCGTCTTCTGGCTGAAGCTGTGGAACGCGATCGTGTTCCTCGGCGTAGCGCTCACCCTGGACCGGATGCTGCGCTCCGACCCGGCCCGCCGGGCCCGGGCGCACCTGCTGTGGTCGGTCAACCCGCTGGTGCTCTGGGGGCTGGTGGCAGCCGGGCACCTGGACGTGTTCGCCGCGGCGGCGTGCTTCTTCGGCCTGATCCTGGTGCGGCCACGCCGGGACGGCCAGCCCGGCCCGGCAGGCGGGCCGGCGCTGCTCACGGCGGCGGCGGCCGGCGTCCTCGTCGGGGTCGGCGTGGACTTCATGCTCACGTACCTGCTGCTCGCCGCCGCGCTGGCCTGGACGCTGCTGCGGCGGCCCGCGGAGCTGCTCGCCGCGGCCGCGGGGTTCGCGGTGGCGTTCGTGCCCGCTTACCTGTGGGCGGGCCGGCCGCTGCTGAACACGCTGCTGTGGCGCCGGGGCAAGCCCTCCGCCGACAGCTTCTACCAGCTCTTCGACACGGCATACCGGCACGTGCTGCCGCCGGGACCCGACATGGTGGTGGTGGCCGCGTTCGTGGCGTTCGCGCTGCTGATGCTGTGGCGGCTGCCCGACGCCGCGGGTGATCTGCCCGCGATCCAGCCGGCCCTGGCGATCGCCATCCCCTGGCTGTTCATCTGGTACTACCAGCTGCCCTGGTACGACACGATGATCATCGCGCTGCTCGCGCTGTACCCCGCCTCGCGGCTGGATTACGTGGTGGTCGTGCAGATGATGGCGGGCACGTTCGCGCTGATGCCGGGCAGCCCGCTGCTGCCGCCGCTCGGCTGGGTTCGGACGGTCACGAACGAGACCCTGTCCGCCGGCGTGCCGGTGGTGCTGCTCGCCGCCGTGGTGGCGGTGATCGCGCTGTGCGTGTTCAGCGCCTGGAACGTCGCACCGACCACAGGCAGGGCCCGAACCGACTAAGGAGGAACCACGGGTGACGTCGTTCGACATCGCATCTGTGCGGGCAAGGTTCTCGTCGCTTCGTGACAGCGACTTCGTGTACCTGGACGCCCCCGGCGGCACCCAGACCCCCGACGAGATCGCCGCCGCGATCGCCCGCTGCTACCGCGAGGCCAGCGGCAACATCGGCTTCCCCTACGCGGCCAGCCAGCGCATCGGCGCCCTGGTCGACGACGCGCGCGCGGCCACGGCGCGCTTCCTGGGCTGCGACGGCGACGAGCTCGTCTTCGGCGGCAGCATGACCTCGCTCAACTTCGTGCTGACCCGCACGCTCGGCCGCACCCTGCAGCGCGGCGACGAGATCCTGGTGACCCGGCTGGACCACGACGCCAACATCGCGCCCTGGCTGGATCTTGCCGACGACATCGGGCTGACCGTCCGGAGCGTCGACGTGAACGCCGACACGACCCTGGACCTGTCCGACCTCGAGCGCCTGCTCGGGCCGCGCACCAGGGTGGTCTCCTTCCCGCTCGCGTCGAACGCGGTCGGCACCACTGTCGACGCCCGCGCCGTGTCCGAGCTGGCCCACCAGGCCGGGGCGCTGGCGTGGATCGACGCGGTGCAGTACGCGCCGCACGAGCCGATCGACGTCCGGGCCATCGGCGCCGACGTGCTGCTCTGCTCGGCCTACAAGTTCTGCGGCCCGCACCTGGGCATCGCGTACGGCCGGCGCGAGGTGCTCGAGTCGTGGCGGCCCTACAAGGCGCGGCCGGCGCCGATGCAGCCGGTCGGGCACCGGTTCGAGACCGGCACCATGCAGTACGAGCTGCTGGCCGCGCTCGTGGCGGCGCTGGACTACATCGACAGCATCGGCGGGACGGCCGCCCTCGGCGCCTGGGAACGCCAGCTCGGCGAGCGGCTGCTGGCCGGCCTGCCCGGACGAGCGCGGCTGTACGGGCTGCCCACGATGGATGGCCGGGTGCCGACGTTCCTGATCAACTTCCCCGGGGTGTCGTCGGCTGGGCTGTCCGTGGCGCTGGCGGACCGCGGCTTCGGCGTTTGGAGCGCGGACAACTACTACGCTCCCGGGCTGTACGAGCGGGTCGACTGGGGCGAGGCGCTGCGCATCGGCCTCGCGCACTACAACACCCTGGACGAGATCGACCGCTTCAACGAGACGCTCGCGTCGCTGGTGGCCGAGCGGGCCGCCTTGCACCCGTCGGGCACCTGACCATGGGTTCGGCCCTGGCCGGGCTGGTCCGGCGGCACATCGTCCTGGCACCGGGCTCGCCGCTGCGCGGGCTGGCCGGAGCCGGGGGCGAGCTGTGGTTCATGATCGCCGGAAGCGGACGGCTGGACGTGGGCGCTCTGCACGGCGCGGCGGTGCGCGCGGACACCGGCTGCTGGATACCGCCAGGTTCGGAGTACCGGCTCGAAGCGGGTGAGCACATCCGGCTCGACGCGGTGGCGCTGCCCGCCCCGGCCGGCCGATCCACCCCGCCCGGCCAGCCCGGCGCTGCCGGGCCCGGCGAAGCGGACGGCCCGCTGCTGTCCGAGCTCGCTGCCTGCGAGGTGGAGCGGACCGGGGACCGCCGGTTCCGCGTGCTGCTCGGCCCGGGCCGCGGCTGCGAGGCGGCGACGCAGTTCGTCGGCGAGATACCGCCCGGCCGGGCGCCCGAGCACAGCCACCCCTACGACGAGGTCGTGCTCGTCCTGCGCGGCGAGGGCGTGGCGCACGCGGGGAGCAGCGACCGGGCGCTCGCGCCGGGCACCAGCGTGCACCTGCCACGCGGGCTGCCGCACTGCCTGGAGAACACCGGGCCGCAGACCCTGACCGTCCTTGGCGTGTTCCACCCGGGCGGCAGCCCGGCGGCGAAGAACGCGGGAACCCCATGAGGGTCGTCGACCTGACCCAGCCCATGGCCAACGGGATGCCGGTCATGGAGGG
Organism: Streptosporangiaceae bacterium; assembly: GCA_030039095.1. The sequence continues at coordinate 9,064 of JASHQP010000457.1, read as the reverse complement.
CATCACCCCGCCGGCCTTCCACGACCTCGCCAGCGTGGCCACCGACGGCTACGCGATGTCGCAGTACACGTTCGTCAACCACACCGGCACCCACGTCGACGCGCCCGCGCACCAGATCGCCGGCGGGGCCACGCTCGACGACATCCCGCTGGACCGCCTGGTGACCGACGCGCTGACGATCGACCTGACCTCCCGCGAGCCGGGCCCGGTCGGGCTCGGCGTGCTCGGCCGCTTCCTGCCCGAGGTGCGGCGCGGCGACATCGTCCTGCTGCGCTCGGGCAACGCGGCGAACTGGGGCACCGACGCCTACTGGCACGGCTGGTGCTATCCGGACGCCGCTGCCGCGGCGGCGCTCGTGGACGCCGGGGTCTCCGGGGTCGGCTTCGACGGTCCGTCCGCCGACCCGGTCGACAGCACCGACTACGAACTGCACCACATTTGGCTGTCCGCTGGCGCGATCATCCTGGAGAACCTCGCCGCCATGGATCAGCTGCCTGCCCGCTGCCGCATCGTCGTCGCGCCGCTGAAGGTGAGCGGTGCGAACGGCGGGCCCGCGCGGGTGCTCGCTCTGGTCGGGGACTGAACGAGGAAGGACCACGGGCCATGGCGAACAGCCCGTCATCTGGGTCTGTAGGCGAACTGCGCCACGGCGTGCTCGGCAGCGCCGACGCGATCGCCCAGTCGCTGGCGCTGCTGGCGCTCACGTTCGCGGTATCGGCGGCGCCCGCCTCGGCCGCCGCGACCGCGGGCGCGGCCGTGCCCCTGGCGTTCGTGATCGCGGGGGTGGGCAGCCTGTGCCTGGCCTCGGTGATCGTGCGCTTCACCCGGCGTATCGCGCACGCCGGCGGCCTGTACGCGTACACGGTCCGCGGCCTCGGGCCCCGGATCGGGTTCCTGGCCGGCTGGATGTACGCGGCCGCGTTCGCGATCGGCATCTCGTTCGTGCTGATCATCTCGGCGGACTTCCTGTCCGCCGTGCTCACCGCCGACACCAGCGTGCATCTCGGCTGGTTCCCGCTGTACTGCATCGAGCTCGCGCTGATCCTGGTGATCGCGCTGGCGGATATCCGGGTGTCGACGCGGGTGCAGCTCGTGTTCGCCGTGATCGGCGTGATCACGATCCTCGCGCTGTCCCTGGCCATCGTGGCCAAGGGCGGGGCACAGGGGCTGACCTGGCGCCCCTTCGACCCCAGCCTGGCGCCGAGCACGCACGGGCTGTTCCTGGCCGTGATCCTCGCGTTCACCGGGTTCATCGGGTTCGAGGCAGCGGCCGTGCTCGGAGAGGAGGCGGCGCAGCCGAAGCGGGTCATCCCGCGGGCGATTCTCGGCACGGTGATCACGGCGACCGTCTACTTCGTGTTCGTCACCTGGGCCCAGGCGGTCGGCTACGGCGTCTCCGGTGCCGGGCGGTGGGCCGCCGACCCGACGGCCCTGGCCACCCTGTCCGACCGGTACGTCGGGCACTGGTTCAGCACGCTGGTCGACATCGTGGTGGTCGTGGACAGCTTCGTGGCGGCGCTGGCCGGGGTGCACCTGACCGCGCGGACCCTGTTCGCGATGGGCAGGGACCGCGGCATCCCCCGGGCGTTCGCCGCTGTGACGCCAAGGTTCCGCAGCCCTTACGTGGGCATTGCGGTGTCGGTCGCGCTGACGTTAGTGCTCGGGGCGACGCTCGGCCGCCACTACGGCGTCCTGCTCTACTTCGCGCTGATGGCGACCACCGGGTCGATCGGCATCCTGCTGGTCTACGTCCTGGTCGCGATCGCGGGCATGGTGTTCTTCTGGAAGGCCCGCCGCCAGCCCGGCGCGTCCTACAACTGGTTCCTCGACATCGTGGCGCCGCTTGTTGCGGTCGCCGTGTGCGGGTACACGATCTACGCGTCGATCTGGCCGCGCCCGCCGGCGCCGATCAGCTACTCGCTGTGGATCGCGCTCGGCCTGCTCGCCGCGGGGCTGATCATCGTCGCGGTCCTGGTCGTCACCCGCCCGGACCGGGTGCGCTCCTTCGGCCGGGCCTTCGAGACCAGCGGTCATTCCTAGGGCCATACTCGCCTGGTGGCCACGCAACGCCAGCGCACGTCGTTCGACGTGACCGCTGAACCCATGAAGGTGCAGCTGGAGACGTTCCTCGACGAGCACCGGGCCACGCTGCGCGGCTGCCTGGATGACCTGACCGAGGAGCAGGCCCGGCGCCGCCTGGTCCCGTCGATGACGACCCTGCTCGGCCTCGTCAAGCACGCGACCTTCGCGGAGAAGGTGTGGTTCGGAGGGGCCCTCACCGACCACAAGCGGCAGGAGATGGGGCTGCCGCCGCGCGCGGCCGACGCGTTCATCCTCAGCGACGAGGACACGATCGAGTCGGTCCGCCGCGCCCACGACGAGGCGTGCGCGGCGTCCCGCCGGGCCACGGCCAGCCTGGGCCTGGATGACGTGGTGCACGGGCACCGCTTCGGACCGCTCCCGATGCGCTGGATCTACCTGCACGCCCTGCGCGAGTTCGCGCAGCACTGCGGGCACGCGGACATCCTGCGGGAGCAGATCCTGGCCGCGGGCTAGCTCGGCCGTGCAGCGCGGTGCCCCCTAGGGTGAAGGTTCATGGCCGAGTACCCGCAGCTGCTGCACACCGTCCTCGACACCACCGACGTCCGCGAGCTCGCCGAGTTCTACCGTGAGCTGCTGGGCCTGCGGTACCGCCCCGGCGACGAGCCACCGGCGGACGGGACGGCCGAGGATCCCGACTGGCTGGTGCTGACGGACGCCGACGGCGTGCGCAAACTGGCCTTCCAGCACGCCGATTCCGTGACGCGGACCACGTGGCCCTCGCCCGAGGTCCCGATGCAGCTGCACCTCGACTTCACCGTTCCGGACGTGGCCGGGCTGGAACGGCAGCGTGAGCGGGCGGAGGCTCTCGGCGCCGAGCTCATCTTCGACCGGACCGACGACCCCGAGGAGCCGCTCTACACCTTCGCCGACCTCGCCGGGCACCCGTTCTGCATCTTCGTCGCCTGACGCTCGCCCCGATCAGTCGGCCAGGGCAAAAACCCGCTCGGCGTTGCCGTGCAGGAACAGGCTCGTTGTCTCGTCGTCGAGATCCAGGCTGGCGAGGTCCCGCAGGCACTCAGCGGCCGGCCAGGCGGGATGGTTCGATCCGAACAGGACCTTGCCCCGGCCGTGGCCGCGCAGGTACTCGACGAGCTCGCGCGGATAGCGGCTGGCCTTGTACGCGGACGTGTCGATGTAGACGTTCGGGTATTTGGTGGCGAGCGAGACCATCTCCGCGGTCCACGGATAGCCGATGTGACCGCCGACGATGACCAGCTCGGGAAACTCGAGCGCCACGGTGTCCAGGTACGGGATCGGCCGGCCCGGCTCTGAGGGGCACAGCGGGCCGGTGTGGCCGACCTGCAGGCAGAACGGGATGCCCAGCTCGACACACTCGGCATACAGCGGGTAGTAGCGCCGGTCGTCGGGCGGCAGGTTCCACAGCCACGGCACCACGCGCAGCGCGCGGAAGCCGAGGTCGCGCACGCAGCGCCGCAGTTCCCGGACCGCGTCCATGGGCCGCGCCAGGTCTACCGCGGCGACGCCGGCGAACCGGCCCGGATAGCGGCCGGCCATCTCCGCGACCGCGTCGTTGGTGATCAAGGGCCCGCGCGGTCCCCACCACGCGCACAGCATCCCGGTCCGCACGCCCGCACCGTCCATCGCCGCCACCGTCTCCTCGGCCGGGATCTCGCCGCCGGCCAGCTTCCCGTGGCTCCACCGCCGCAGCGAGTCGAACATCGGCTCGCTCAGGAACTCGGCCGAGGGGTGCTGCATCCAGGCGTCGATGATCACAGCTTCAGGCTAGCCCCGGCATTATTGGGTCGCCCGCCGCGCGGGCGGTCAGCTAGCCTCGGGGCGTGCTTCCGACCGCGCATCTGCTGGCATTTGCCCTGCTGTCCTTCGCCCTGATCATCGTGCCGGGCCCGAACGTGCTGTTCGTCGTCAGCCGGTCGCTGCAGCTCGGCCGGGCAGCGGGCGTCTGCACCGCGCTCGGCGGCCAGATCGGCGTGTACGGCCAGGTGGCCGCCGTCGCGTTCGGCATCGGCGCGCTGGTCGAGCGGTCGGTGGCCGTGTTCACCGTGATCAAGCTGGCGGGCGCGGCGTACCTGATCTACCTGGGCGTGCAGGCGGTGCGGCACCGCCGGTCGCTGACCGAGGCGCTCGGCGCCACGGTCGAGCGCAAGACGCCGCTGCGGGTGCTGCGCGACGGCATCGTGGTCGGCCTGACCAACCCCAAGGTGATCGTGTTCTTCGCCGCGGTGCTGCCGCAGTTCGTCGACCGCGCCGCTGGCCACGTGCAGCTGCAGATGCTGATGCTCGGGGCGATCTTCATCGGCATCGCAGTGATCTCGGACGGCACCTGGGCCGTGGCCGCGGGCACCGCCCGCGCCTGGCTGGCCCGCTCCCCCCGGCGGCTCGAGCTGATCGGCGGCACCGGCGGCCTGGTCATGATCGGCATCGGCGCCAGCCTGGCCGTCACCGGCCGCAGGGACTGACGGTGGCCGGGCTGACCGTGGTCGGGCTGCCCGGGCAGCGCACGTAGGTGACGGTCATCGGGTTCTTCAGCGCGTCGATGACGGGCTCGGAGATCGGCGGGCTCGGCGCGCTGTAGTGCACGCCGGCTGCGGGGTTGCTGCCGGGGCCACCCGGGTTGTACAGCGGCTTGTAGCGGCCCGTCGACGGGATCTGCACGGTGGTGATCCGCCGGGCCGCGGCGATGCTGCCGTCCAGGACGATGTCGATGTAGTTGTTCCTTAGTTCCGTGTAGCAGCCGTCATACGTGGCCTGCTTCACGCCGAGATCGGCCAGCCCGACGACCCGCAGCGGGTGCCCGTCGATGTAGTACGTCTTGCCGGCCTTGACGAGCGCGACCTTCCGGCCCGACGAGGTCGTCGCGACGACCCGGAAGTACGTGTCGTACTCGGTCGGCAGCAGCGGGGTGACGCCGTTCGGCGTCATGCCGCCCGAGGTGTACATGCGCAGCCGGAACTTCGCCTGCTTGCCGTAGAGGCTGATCCCGTCGTTGGGCAGGTTCTGCGGGAAGATCTTCGGCGCGGTGTTGCCCACGGGCGACATCTTGCTGAGCTTCGCGGCCACCAGCGTGGGGCCGCCCCGGTCGGCCGGGGGTACGCCGGTCGCGGTGTACGGCGAGCCCGGGGACCTGACCGACATCCCGACCGCGCTGACGATCCGCTGGCCGGGCCCGACCAGTTCCAGCGTTGACGAGCCCTGGACGACCTGCACCGAGACCGGGTAGATCGCGCCCCGCTGGTTCGGCGGGATGCGGTTGCCGAAGTGCCCGAACAACACGGCCACCGAGCGCTCGTTGTACAGGTAGTTCGGCCAGATCGACGTGACCTGGGGGGTGACGGACGTCCCGTTGCTGAGCGTGACCTTGAAGTCGTCGGCGTCCAGGGTGCTCGGCAGAATCGGCCAGCTGAACTCGACCGGCAGCCCGTCGGAGTAGTAGACGTTCTGGCCGTAGTAGGCCCGCACGCCCTGCGGCGTCGACGCCGAGGTGTAGCTGGCCAGCGGGGGCGTCTGGCCGTTCGTGCAGCTCACATTGTTCCAGGTGCCGCCTGCCAGCACCGCGAGCGTCTTGCTCAGCGGCACGTTGCTGGTGCTCAGGTTCGGCACCCCGACGATGTTGGTGAAGCCCAGCCCCGCGGCCATGATCTCGGGCTTGGCGGCCCAGATGTCGGCGTTGATGATGACGTCCTGCCGAAGCACCTGGTAGGTGACGGGCGTCTTGGCGGCGCTGCTTGCTGTCGCCGCGAGGCCTGCGTTCGCCGACGCGGCGCACACCGCGGCGGCGGCCAGCACGGCGCCGATGCGGACAGGGAGCCAGATCGTCATGCCGCGAGGTCTATCAGAAACCTCCGCCCGAACCCCCGCGACGTGCCGGCATTACGTGAAACTTCAAACACGAAGAGCGACCGGCTGGAGCCTGCGGGGGAGGCAGGTCTTCATGAATGTACCGATCGACGGGCTACAGGCCGTCGTTTGGTACACCCACGGGCCGGGTCAGGTCTGCAGGGGGATCATTTCGGTGACGAAGCTGTCCAGGAACCTCCGGAACGGGGCACGGGGGTCGGCGGGGCGGATCACGAACTTGGTGAGGCCGGCTTCGACGTACTCGGCGATCAGCCGCCGCGCGTCCGGCCAGCTCGTCGCCACCAGGCCGACCGGGTCGGCGTCGGGGCGCCGCTGGCGGGCCGCGGCGATCAGCGCGTCGGGAATGTCTCCGTCGGCCGCCACCGCCAGGCTGACCCCGTAGTGATCTTCCTCGACCTCGCGGCCCGCTTCGGCCGCCGCCTGCTTGATCGCCAGGCGCCCGGCCGCGGCCTCGGCGGGCGTGATGAAGCTGGCCAGCCAGCCGTCGGCGAGCCTGCCGACGCGGCGCAGCGCCCCGGGCGCGGAGCCGCCCAGCCAGATGTCCAGCGGCCTGGCCGGGAGCGGGCCCGCGCTCGCGCCGTCAACCGTGAAGAACTTGCCGCTGAAGGAGACGGTCTGCTCGGTCAGCAGCAGCCGCAGCAGCTGCAGGGCCTCGTCGAACACCTGGCCTCGCGGCCCCGGCACGGGAAACTGGTCCCGCTCGGCGCGCCGGGCCGGCTGCAGGCCGAAGACCGGCAGCACCCGCCGGGGTGCCAGCCCGGCCAGCGTCGCGAGCTGCTTGGCCACCAGCACGGGGTTGCGCCCCGGCAGCACCGACACCCCGGTGCCCACCTTCAGGTGCTCCGTCCGGGACAGCGCGTGCGCCATCCCGATGAACGGATCCACCAGTGGCCCGTACACCATCTCCGATAGCCAGAGTGAGTCGACGCGTTCGCGTTCCAGGTCATCGACGGCCGCCGCGAACTCGCCGGGCACGCCCGCGGGCCCCAGCGAGATCCCGATCCGAACCTTCATCCGTCCATCTCATCACGCCCGGCGGCCGCAGTGCGGCTGGGCAATCGGGGAGCGGGAGGGCAAAAAGGCTTATCATGGGCGCCCCGGGGAGAGGATAGACAACGTGCCGGCAGCGAGGCTCCAGCGTGTCGCGATCGTCAACCGGGGCGAGCCGGCCATGCGGCTCATCAACGCCGTCCGGGAGTGGAACGCCGAGGGGCGGCCGGCGCTGCGGCTCATCGCCGTGTACACAGCCGCCGACCGGCACGCGATGTTCGTCCGCGAGGCCAACGAGGCGGTGCTGATCGGCCCGGCCGAGGCCGACGCCGCGTTCGCGTCCAGCCCGTATCTCGACTACGCGGAGCTGGAGCGCGCGCTGCGGGAGTGCCGGGCCGACGCGGTGTGGCCGGGCTGGGGGTTCGTCTCGGAGAAGGCCGAGTTCGCTGAGCTGTGTGACCGGCTGGGGATCACGTTCATCGGCCCGTCGGCCGGCGTCATGCGCAGGCTCGGCGACAAGATCGAGTCCAAGCGGCTGGCCGAGCAGGTCGGCGTGCCGCTCGCGCCGTGGAGCGGCGGCCCGGTGGCCGATCTGGAGCAGGCCAGGGCACAGGCCTGCAAGATCGGCTATCCGCTGATGGTGAAGGCCACCGCCGGCGGCGGCGGGCGCGGCATCCGGCTGGCCGACTCCCCGGAACAGCTCGATGAGGCCTTCGAGCGCGCCAGCTCCGAGGCGGCGCGGACGGCCGGGGACGCCACGGTGTTCCTCGAGCGGGCCATCCGCGGCGGCCATCACGTCGAGGTGCAGGTCGTCGCCGACGCCGGGGGCAACGTGTGGACGCTGGGCGTCCGGGACTGCAGCGTGCAGCGGCGCAACCAGAAGGTGATCGAGGAGTCAGCCTCGACGGCGCTGGACCCCAGCCGCGAGGAGCTCCTGCGGGTCAAGGCCGCGGAGCTGGCCCGGGCCGCCGGCTACGTCAACGCCGGCACCGTGGAGTTCCTCTACGAGCCCGCCGAGCAGCTGCTGTCGTTCCTCGAGGTCAACACCCGGCTGCAGGTCGAGCACCCGGTCACCGAGGCGACGACCGGCATCGACATCGTCAAGCTGCAGCTGCACATCGCCTCCGGCGGCCTGCTCACGGACGTCGCGGACGGCCCGCCGCCGGTCAGCGGCCACGCCATCGAGGCCCGGCTCGCCGCCGAGGACCCGGACCGCGCGTTCGCACCAGCGCCGGGGCTGATCGAGCACCTGGCCCTGCCCACCGGCCCCGGCATCCGCGTGGACACCGGCGTGTCCGCCGGCGACGTCATCCCGCCGCAGTTCGACTCCATGATCGCCAAGGTCATCGCGTGGGGGCGGGACCGCGGCGAGGCGAGGGCCCGCCTCTCGCGGGCGCTGCGCCAGACCGCCACCGTGATACGGGGCGGCACCACGAACAAGGCCTTCCTGCTCGACCTGCTCGACCGGCCGGCCTTCGTCCGCGGCGAGGTCGACACGACGTGGCTGGACACGATGATGGCCGACGGCTACACGCCGCCGCGGCGTCTCGACGTCGCCCTGCTGGCCACCGGCGTGGAGGCCTACGACGCGCACGAGCGGCGCCAGCAGAGCCGCCTGTTCGCTTCCGCCGAGCGAGGGCGCCCCGAGGTCAGCGACGACACCTGGCACCAGGCCGACGTCCGGGTGGGCCGGGACAGCTACCGGCTGCGGGTGTCCCGGTGCCGCGCAGCCCGGTACCGCGTGGAGCTCGACGGGATGACGGTCGACGTCGACGTCGACCGCCCCGGCCGCTTCGAGCGGCTGCTGCGGGTGGACGGCCGGGCCTTCACCGTGCTGTCGGTCGCCCAGGGCACCGACTATCTGATCGAGGTCGACGGCGCGGTGCACCGGCTGTCGGGCGGCGAGGCGGGCCTGGTCCGCGCGCCGGCGGCCGCCATGGTGGTCGCCATCGGTGTTCACGTCGGCGACGAGGTCGCGGAGGGCGACGTCGTCGCCGTCGTGGAGAGCATGAAGCTGGAGACGGCGCTGCACGCGCCGGCTGCGGGAAGGGTCGCCGAGATACTCGCCGACGTCAACACGCAGGTCGAGGCCGGCACCAAGCTGGTCAGGATCGAGCCCGATCCTGAGGCCGGC
>JASHQP010000456.1 GCA_030039095.1 Streptosporangiaceae bacterium | reverse complement strand
GAAAGGTCCGCGCTGGGGCGAGTTGACGGAGTTGCGGGTCCGGGATCTGGACCCTGCGACGCGGATCCTGACCGTCAGTCGCGCCGTGGTTGAGGTCCCCCCTGACGAGCACCCATCCGGAGGCCGGTTTCTCGTCAAGGGCTACCCTGGCCGGGCGTGAATGTCAGTGATCGCGGCGAGACTTGCCACCGAGCGGGTCGTGCAGGCGCTGATGCTGTGCGTCCACGTAATCGGACGAGGGCTCTGTGGCGTCTTGCTGGCGGGCGACACTACGGATGGCACGTGGAGGTTCCGCTGTGAGTTCATGGCCGCGCCGACATTTGCCGTGTGGATCCGTGTTTCCCGCGGACCTGTGCCGACCCCCTGCGGTCCGCCATGTGAGGTCAGAGCGGTTCGGCCCCGGGCGACCGCAAGCGTCGACAGCTGGGGCTGGTGAGCCGCGATGACGACCGACGTTACTGTCCGGCCCCGGGCGATCCGGCTGCTGGAATACCTAGAAGCCGTCCGTGGGCTGCGCGAGCAGCCGGTGCGAGATGTCGCCGAATACCAGGACCGGCGCTGGTGGGCAGGCGACCTTCCAGCCCATCCCTCGTGCGTGCTGACCGCCACGGGCGCTGAGCCCTGGCTCACGGTGTCGAAGGCTCAGGTTCCCCCGCCTCCTGCGCTGGCCGAAGACGTAGCGGCTCACTTGCAGAGGGGCGTGACAGATCCCGAGCACGAACCTGCCTTTGACGCCGGTTTCGCTGACTGGTTCGCTGATGATCCGGCTGAAGCTTCCCGGCTGCGGGAGGTTCTTCGCGGCTACGTAGAAGGACCGTGGCAAGCGTGGGCACCTCAGGCACGGACAGCGCTCAGGGCGCGGCAGCTGTATGAGGATCTCTACGATCTTCGTCTGCGGCTGCAGCGTGAATCCGCAGTGATCGAACTGGTGTGGGGTCACGGCATCTTGAGCTGGGCGGTCGACGGGACCCGGGTCGTTCATCCGATGGTGACGACGCAAGTGCAGTTGTCGTTCGACGCGGAGACCGGCGCCATCTCTGTCGAGCCGGAAGCGCTTGTTCCGCACCTGGAGATTGATCTGCTGCAGGGCCTTGGCCTGAAAGGCTTCGACCTGCTTGTTGATCTGCGTGAACGATTCCGCGCGGATCCGGTCGGCCCATTTGACGAGAGGTGCCGCAATCTGTACGAGCAGTTGCTGGCGCCGCTGGGTCTCGATGGCCGGGTCGCCGACGAGAACCGGCCCACCGTACCGACGCTGGCACCGATGATCGCGGCCACTTGGGTCTTGATGGTCCGCCGGCGCAGCACCCTTTTCAAGCGGTTCTTCGCCGGCCTGCGCGACGCGCTGGTGTCCGAGCAGATAGCCGTCGCAGCACCGCTGGCCGCTGTGGTCGCGGACGAGCCCAGCCGACTGGAACTTGAGAACAGCCAGGGAGAGGACGGTTCCTGGCGGCACGCAGCTGAGCGACTGCTGATGCCGCTGCCGACCAACCCAGAGCAAGAGGCAGTCGCCCGGCGGCTGGCCGATCATCGCGGCGTCACTGTGCAAGGGCCGCCCAGCCATGGTTAACACTGCGCCTTTCTGTTATGGGGTGTGTCGAACAGTCCAGCCTGTTCGTGTTTGGCCTGGATACGCAGGCCTTTGCGGCGCCCGCGGTTGACGTGGACGGCTTGCAGTTCGCCGCGCTGGACCTTGTTCAACACGGTCTGGCGGGCGATGCCGAGGGTCTTGGCTGCCTGGTCGAGGGGCAGCCAGCCGTCGGGGACCTCGGGCCGGATTTTGTCCCGGAGGGCCTGGTCGATGCGGATATGCCAGGGGGCGCCGGGGGTGAGCTGCTCGCCGGTGATGAACCCGTCGCGCAGCCACTGGTAGAGGGTGTGCCTGCCAACGCCCAGGATCTTTTCGGCCTTGCCGATCGAGACCACGAGGAGATCTTCGCCATCGGGTCTGACATTCGGGGGTTCTGGCTGGTGAATGGGTATGCGGTACTGGAAGCGGAGGCTGGTGACGCGGGCGCGGGTCCAGGGCAGGCCGGTGGCGGTGCGGCGGTGCTGCCGGGCCAGGATCGCGGCGATCGTGGTGTCGTTGTAGCGTTCGGCGAGCCGCCGGACCAGGTCGATGGTGTCCTCGCTGGTGCCCTGGATGAGCCGGCTCCCCACCTTGTTCATCGGCATGGCCAGCTTGGTGGCGGCGCCGCCCTGCCAGGTGATCGTCAGGTCCGCGATCCTGGTATCGGCGTGGACGGTGATGGCGATCTCGCTGATGACGGCGCGGATCAGCTGCTTGCGCTCGACGGGGGTGGTCGTGGGCGCTTCGAACACGGACTTGATGTCCGCGCCGGCGCTGGTGATCCAGGCTAGTTCTTCGCCGGTGAGGGTGACGGGCTTGCGGGCCTGCCGGGTGCGCTGGTTGTTCTCGGCTTCCCTGACTGCGGCGAGCTTGTCTTCCCAGCCGCGTTCGAGGGTGCGGGCGACCAGCCGGTTTTCCGGCTCGACGGCGTCGTACTGGCGGCGGGCGCGGTCTGCCTCGTAGCGGGCTCGCTCGACGGCCAGCGTGAAGGCAGCGAGGTCACGCCGGTAGCGGTCCTCGGCCTCGGCCAGCGCCTTCGCGGTGGCTTCCAGCGATGCCGGCTCGAGAACCTTGAACAGCTCGGCAAGGACGGCGTGCTCCAGCCGCAGCCCGCCGATGGACTGGCAGGTCCGCTCGCCGCCGTAGAGCTGTTTCGCGCGGGCGCACACATAGCGGGGGCTGTTGCCGTCCTTGCCGGAGTAGCCGGTCTGCATGATCCGCCCGCACTTCCCGCAGCGCAGCAGGCCCTGCAGCAGCGCCCGGCCCTCGCGGGGCGGCCCGCCGCCCTCGCCGCGCGGTGGGCGCCAGTTCGCCCGCAGCCTCGCTGTGTTGGCCTCGTACTTTTCCCAGGTGATGAACCCGGGATGATGGTCAGGGATCAGCACCGCCCACTGCTGGCGGGGCAATTCCCGCACTCCGCTGATCACCTTCCCGGACGCGTCCACCCGTTTCCAGGCGCGGGTGCGGCCGAACGCGAACGCTCCCGCATAGGCGGGATTAGACAGAAAGGCGTGAACCGCCGGGTAAGCCGCCGGGGCCCAGGTGATGCACCGGGACCCGGTGCGGCGGCGGGGCAGCAGCAAGCCGTCCTCACGCAGCGACAGCAGC
>JASHQP010000455.1 GCA_030039095.1 Streptosporangiaceae bacterium | reverse complement strand
CGGCGGGCCGCAAAGCTCGCGCGCCGGCTCGGCGCCGGCGCGCTCGGCGATGACATCGCCCTGCTCGCCAGGCGTGCCAGGGTCAGCCTCGGCGGCCAGGACGACGAGGCAGCGGCCGGGAGCACCGGCGTGGGGGGCGCGGTGCCGGCCCAGCAAGACCGGCTGGGCCTGACCGCGCGCGAGTTCGAGGTGCTGCGCCTGGTCGCGGCCGGCCGCAGCAATCGCGAGATTGCCGCAGAACTGTTCATATCGGCCAAGACGGCGAGCGTGCACGTGTCCAACATCCTGGCCAAGCTCGGGGTGGCGGGCCGCGGCGAGGCCGCCGCGACCGCGCACCGGCTGCGCCTTTTCGACGAATTTCCGGCTAGCGAGGGCCGCGGCGACGCAGCAGCCGGAAGGTGATGAGCCCCAGTGCGACACCGAAGACGAGCCAGGGCAGCAGCATGACCAGATCACCGCGGGTCATCTGCGCCGCCTTATCTGCCGGGACTAGTGCCACTAAGCTCTCGCGTCGGGATGCTGGACCGTTGGAGGCCCCGTGATGACCGTGTGGAGCCGCAGCCTCACGGTCGGGCAGAAGGGGGGGTGCGGCGATGGCCGCGACAGTGCTGCTGGTCGAGGACGAGCGCAAGCTGCGGGAGCTGATCCGCTCCTACCTGGAGGGAGCCGGGTTCACGGTCCTGTCCACGGATTCCGGGGCCGAGGCCCTCACGCTGGCCGCCTCGGCATCGCCGGACCTGGTGATCCTTGACCTCGGCCTGCCGGACGTGCCCGGCGAGACCGTCGCGAGCGAGGTACGTGCGGCCGGGAACACACCGATCCTGATGCTCACCGCCAAGGCGGCCGAAGAGGACAGGATCGCCGGCCTGGAGCTGGGCGCCGACGACTACGTGACGAAGCCGTTCAGCCCTCGCGAGCTCGTGCTGCGGGTCCAGGCGATTCTGCGCCGCGGCGCGCCCGCCACCGGGCAGGGACGCGCCTCCTACGGCGACGGCGCCCTGGTCATCGACGAACCGCAGCGGCAGGCCATGGTGCACGGCACCGCCGTGGACCTCACCCCGACCGAGTGGGGAATCCTGGTGGCGCTCGCAGGAATCCCGGGCCGGGTGTACTCGCGGTTCGAGCTGATCAACCGCGTCCGGGGATATGAGTTCGAGGGGTACGAGCGCACCGTCGACTCGCACGTGAAGAACCTGCGCCGAAAGATCGAGCAGGAGCCGGCGAACCCCAGGATCGTCCAGACCGTGCTGGGCGGTGGCTACCGGCTGGGCCTCACCCGCGATGCCTGACGGCGGCGCTCGGCCGGCCAGATCCACGCAAACAGGTAGCTGGCGGTGCCCGACTGCCGCGACCGCGGCTCACGCCAACGCCGGCCGCCACCCTGCTCTCCCCGGTTACGCCCCCCGCTCGACCGGAAGGTGGCGAACTGGCGCTTCGCTGGCGGGCACCGCCTGCTACCCCCGTGGACGACATCCGGTCGTGGCGGCTGCCGCCCGTCCTCATGATTAAGAGACACCGGCACGGTGCAGCCGGGGTGCAGACGCTGTGGACGAGATGTGGAGGCGGGTATTACGCCAGAAGACCCTGTTCAGGCCGGTACCGGCCGGGCGGCCAGCGAGGCGATCGCCACCGCTAGACCCCCCGGGCCAGCTCCGTGTCAAGCTCGCCGAGCACCCGGTAGCAGGGCAGCACCGAGGCCACGCTGGAGTTCGGCTCGCGGCCCTCGCGGATCGCGGCGACGAACTCGCGGTCCTGCAGCTCGATCCCGTTGGCCGACACGTCGACCGCGGACACGTCGACCGGTTCCTCCCGCCCGGTGACCAGGTCGTCGTACCGGGCGATGTAGGTGCCGTTGTCGCAGATGTAGCGGAAGAACGTGCCCAGCGGGCCGTCGTTGTTGAAGCTGAGCGACAGCGTGGCGACGCGGCCCGCCGGCGTGCGCAGCTGAATCGACATGTCCATCGCGATGCCCAGCTCGGGATGCAGCGGCCCCTGCACCGCGTGCGCGATCTCGACGTCCTCGCCGGTCTGGTACTGGAACAGGTCCACGGTGTGCGCGGCGTGGTGCCAGAGCAGGTTGTCGGTCCAGCTGCGCGGCTCGCCGAGTGCGTTCAGGTTCTTGCGGCGGAAGAAGTACGTCTGCACGTCCATCTGCTGGATGGAGAGCTCCCCGGCGCCGATCCGGCGGTGGATCCACTGGTGGGAGGGGTTGAACCGGCGGGTGTGCCCGACCATGCACGTCAGGCCGGTCTCCCGCTGCACCCGGTCGACCCCGAGCGCGTCCGTCCAGCTGTCCGCGAGCGGAATCTCCACCTGGACGTGCTTGCCCGCCTGCATGACCGCGATCGACTGCGCGGCGTGCATCTGGGTCGGGGTGCACAAGATGACCGCGTCCACGTCGTCGCGGGCGAGTACCTCCCCGAGGTCGGTGGTGGCCTGGTCCGCGCCATATTTGCGCGCAACCTCCTCGGCCTGCTCCTGCCGGCGGCTGACGATGGACGTGACCGTGACGCCGTCGATCTGGGCGAGACCGTCGAGGTGCTTGATGCCGAAGGCGCCGGCCCCGGCGACTGCGATTCTCATGGGTTAGCTCGCTTCCTTTCCGGTGGGCCGCACCACGAGATGCCCGACCGCGGTGTTGGACGCGGGCACGTGGTAGAAGCGGTACAGCTCCTCGACGGCCGGGCCCATGGCGCCGCGCATGATGAGCTGCATGACCAGCTCGATCCCCTCGGACCCGGCCTCCCGCACGTACTCGATGTGCGGCACGAGCGCCAGGTTGTCGGGGTCGCCGATCAGCCGGTCGAAGAACGCGTTGTCGAACGTGGAGTTGATGAACCCGGCGCGCGGGCCCTGCAGCTGGTGGCTCATCCCGCCGGTGCCCCAGACCTGGACCGACAGGTCCCCGGGGTAGCTCTGCACCGCCCGGCGGATCGCCTTGCCCAGCATGTAGCAGCGGTGCCCGGTCGGCGGCGGGTACTGCACCACGTTCACGGCCAGCGGGATGACCTGCACCGGCCACTCGTCCGGCTGCCCGTAGACCAGGGACAGCGGCACGGTGAGCCCGTGGTCCACGTCGAGCTTGTACATCAGCGTGAGGTCGAACTCGTCCAGGATCAGCGACTGGGCCAGGTGCGCCGCCAGGTCCGCGTTCCCGCGGACGACCGGAACCGGGCGCGGCCCGTATCCCTCGTCGGCCGGCGGGAACTCGTCGGCGCAGCCGAGCGCGAACGTGGGCACGAGCTCGGGCGAGAACGCCGACGCGTGGTCGTTGTAGACCAGGATCACCACGTCCGGGACCTCGGATGCGGCCCAGGCCTTGGTCCACTCGTACCCGGCGAACAGCGGCTGCCAGTACGGCTCCCCGGTCTTGCCGAGGTCGATCGCCGCGCCGATGGCCGGGATGTGGCTGGTGGTCAGCCCCGCGGTGATCCGGGCCATCTAGTCACCGTCCTTCACCGAGCGCCAGCCCTCGGGTGACCGCCCGCCGGACATCATCATCTGCTGGTAATCGTCGATGGCCATGCCGGTCATCGTCGACACCGCCTGCAGGTAGCTGAGCCCGTCGGTGGCGAAGATCTTGGCCAGGAAGTAGATGTTGCCGCCCTGGTCGAGCATGGCGTTGTAATCCCGGTCGAGCACGGCCTGCTTCTGGCCCTCGGTCATCGGCCACTCGTCGAGGTAGGCGCGCTCGCCGGCCTTGAACCGCTCCCGGTTCTCCGGCTTCATCAGGCTCATGCAGAACTCGTTCAGGCCGAAGCCCTGCTTGGCCCGCCGCGCGGTGAACACGCGGGTACCGGGGATGTCATCGAACTCTGAGGTGTAATCGGTCGCCATCAGGCCTCCCAGTAAAGCCGCATGGGGTTGTCGACCAGCAGCCGCCGCTGCAGGTCATCGGTGCGGGCGATGCGCGGGATCACGTCCACGAGCGCGCCATCGTCGGGCATGTGGCTCTTCATGTTCGGGTGCGGCCAGTCGGTGCCCCACAGCACCCGGTCCGGAAACGTCTCGACGACGCGTTGCGCGAACGGCACCACATCGGCGTACTGCGGTGGCCCGGACTTCGACAGCCGTTCCGGCCCGCTGACCTTGGACCAGACGTTCTC
The DNA here is from genome assembly GCA_030039095.1 of Streptosporangiaceae bacterium. The sequence goes on along the minus strand of JASHQP010000455.1, from coordinate 4,965 downwards.
GTTCTCGGCCAGCAGCCGCAGGAACAGCGAGAAGTCCGGGCCGTCGACCGGCTGCGTCACGTCCGGCCGGCCCATGTGGTCGACGACCACGGGCGTGGGCAGGCTCGTGAACAGGTTCCAGCGCTCGGCCAGGTCCGCGGCCTCGAAGTAGACCACGATGTGCCAGCCGAACTCGGCCACGAGGTCGACCAGGGGCCGGTAGTAGCCGTCCGGCTTGGGGTCGGCGAGCCGGCGGACGAAGTTGAACCGGATGGCCCGCACGCCGGCCGCGTGCAGGTCGGCGAGCTCGGACCGGGACACGCCTGGCCGGATCGTGGCCACGCCGCGGGACCGGCCCCCGTCGGCCACCAGCGCGTCGGCCAGGGCCCGGTTGTCGGCGCCGTGGCAGGTGGCCTGCACGATCACGCTGCGCTCGAAGCCCAGGAACGCGCGCAGCGCGAACAGCTTGTCCTTGCCCGCGTCGGCCGGGGTGTACTTGCGCTCCGGGGCGTACGGGAACACGTCGCCGGGCCCGAACACGTGACAGTGCGCGTCGACGGCTCCCGGCGGCGGCACGAACACCGGCTTGCCGGGGTGCGGGTCATACGGCAGCCAGTCGGCGTCGGGCTGAAAGGTCTCCCCCATCTACAGACCACGCTCCCGAAGTTCCCCGTCAAGGCGCGGATAGACCTTCCGCGCGTTGCCGGAGAAGACCTGGGCGCGCTCGGCCTCGGTCAGGCCGGCCGCGTCGATGTACCGCCTGGTGTCGTCGAAGTAGTGCCCGGTCTCCGGGTCGATGCCGCGGACCGCGCCCACCATCTCCGAGCCGAACAGCACGTTGCCGGTGTCGATGACCCGCAGCAGCAGGTCGATGCCCGGCTGGTGGTAGACGCAGGTGTCGAAGAACACGTTGTTCATGACGTGCTCGCGCAGCGGCGGCTTCTTCAGCATGTCGGAGAGCCCGCGGTAGCGTCCCCAATGATACGGCACCGCCCCGCCGCCGTGCGGGATCACCAGCCGCAGGCCCGGGAAGTCGGCGAACAGGTCCCCCTGGATGAACTGCATGAACGCGGTCGTGTCGGCGTTGATGTAGTGCGCGCCGGTGGCGTGGAAGTTGGGGTTGCAGCTGCCGGACACGTGCACCATCGCGGGCACGTCGAGCTCGGTCATCTTCTCGAAGATCGGGTACCAGTAGCGGTCGGTGAGCGGCGGGCCGGTCCACATGCCCCCGCTCGGGTCGGGGTTGAGGTTGCAGCCCACGAACCCCAGCTCGAGCACGCACCGCTCCAGCTCGGCCACGGACGCCTTCAGGCCGGCGCCTGGCGACTGCGGCAGCTGGCAGACGCCGACGAACGCGTCGGGGAACAGCCCGGCCACCCGTGCGATGAGGTCATTGCACGCCCGGGACCACTCGATGCTGACCCGCTCGTCGCCCAGGTGGTGGGCCATGGCCGACGCCCGCGGCGAGAAGATCGTCATGTCCGCGCCGCGCTCGCGCAGCAGCCGCAGCTGGTTCTGCTCGATCGACTCGCGGATCTCGTCGTCGGAGATCTGCGGGTAGGCCGGCGCCGGACGGCCCTCGGCGAACGCCTCGAGCTGCCGCTTGCGCCACGCGTCGTGCTGCGGTGGCGCGGTCGTGTAGTGACCGTGGCAGTCGATGATCATCTGATTCATGCCGGGCTCCAGACCGACGAGGGCACCATGACCTCGCCGCGCATGAGCAGGCGGGCGGTGCGCAGCAGCGCCGACCTGGTGACAACGGGCCCGGCGGCTCCGGGCTCGACGTCGATGGTGACGGTAAAGAAGCCCGTCGGGTGCTCCACCTCGATGTCCAGCGACCCTTCGGTCCCCGCGGCCCGGTCACCGGAGGCTGCGACCTCGTGCGCCAGGGAGCCGGGAAGCACGCACGCGGTGGCGACCGACACCGCGCCGAACACCCCGATCGCCTCGTGCACGCGGTGCGGGATGAACGTACGGGTCGACACGGTGCCGCCGTGGGCGGGCGGCGACAGCAGGCTCATCTTCGGCACGGTCTTGCCGGTCACGTCGCCGAGGTTCATCAGCGGCCCGGCGGCCAGCCGTATCGCCTCCACCCGCTTGGTCAGCTCGCCGTTGCCCTCCAGGTCGGCCGGTGACTCCTGCCCGGACAGGCCGAAGTCGGACGCTGCGAGGCAGACCACGGGCATGCCGTTGTCGATGCAGGTGACGCTCGTCCCCTCGATCACGTCGGCGACGTTGCCGGTCGGCAGCAGCGCGCCGCACGAGGAGCCGGCGACGTCGGAGAACTCGATCGGGATCGGCGCGTGGGTGCCGGGCACGCCGTCGATCCGCGCGGTCCCGTCGTAGCTGACGCCGCCGCCGGGGGTCTGCACGAACGCGGTGGCCAGCGTCTGCGTGTTGCGCATCCAGATCCGGACCGGCGTCACCGGGTCTGCGGCGGCCACGAGGCCGTGCTCGATCGCGAACGGCCCGACGGCGGCCAGCATGTTGCCGCAGTTCTGGCTGTCGGAGACTTCCGGCCGGTCCGGCCACACCTGCAGGAACAGATACTCGACGTCGGCGTTGTCGCGGGACGACACGCTCACCACGGCCACCTTCGAGGTCAGCGGGTGGCTGCCGCCCATGCCGTCGATCTCCCGGGGGTCCGGGGAGCCCATCGCGGCGAGCAGCACCGCGTCGCGGGTCGCGCGGTCGGCGGGCAGGCTGCCGGCGAGGAACACCAGCCCCTTGGACGTGCCGCCGCGCATCGCGGCGCAGGGGATCGGTGTCTGGGTCACTGTGACTCCACATCATCGGAGTAGTCCACGTAGCGCAGCCCCTTGTCGGCGAGCCTGCCGCGCATGCCGTAGATGTCCAGGCCGAGCTCGCCGCCGCTCAGCCGCGGCCGCTTGGACGCCTCGCTGGCCTCGCGGTCCTGGGCCGCCCCGAGCACGGTCGCGGCCCGCTCGCGCGGCACGACCACGACTCCGTCGTCGTCGGCGACGATCACGTCGCCGGGCCGCACGTACGCGCCCGCGCAGACGATCGGCGTCTGCACGTTGCCCGGCGTCTCCTTCACCGTGCCCTTGGCGGAGATTGCCCTGGACCAGACCGGGAAGCCCATCTCGGTCAGCATGGCCACGTCGCGCACGCCGGCGTCGATGACCACGCCACGGACTCCGCGTGCCAGCAGGCTGCTGGCCAGCAGGTCGCCGACGTAGCCGTCGTCGCACGGGCTGGTCGGGGTGACCACGAGGACGTCGCCGGTCTGCGCCTGCTCCACGGCGATGTGGATCGACCAGTTGTCGCCCGGCGCTACCTCGCAGGTGAGCGCGTTGCCCGCGATGCGCGCTGGCCGGAAGATCGGGCGGATGTCGGCCCGCAGCAGCCCGGTCCGGCCCTGGGCTTCGTGCACCGTCGCCACCCCGGCGGCCGCGAGGCCGTCGACGACCTCGAGGCCGGTTCGGGGGGTGTTCCGTACGACTACCGGCACCTGGGTTCTCCTAATAAGTGTTAGCGGGTCCGCCATCCGGCAGACTCGGGGTGTGGTGGCCGCCGGCAGGTGAGCACTGTTGTCTCCTGGGCCTGGAGCCCTGACGAGAGATCGTGCCCCTGCCGGTGTCCGGGAGAGTTGATCGCTGCTGGGATGTCGTGCCCGCCGGGTGGCGTGAGCACTGTTTTATTAGGTCGCTGATGGTTCTCCCGCTGGCTGCCGGCCGGATTGGGCATCGTTGACGGGAGCGGGTGTGCGGCTGTTCGCGGGTGATGACTGGGCGCAGGACCATCACGACATCGAGGTGATGGACGAGGCCGGGAAGGTGCTGGCGAAGCGCCGGCTGTCTGAGGGGGTGGCCGGGATAGCGCTGTTGCACGAGCTGATCGGCCGGTTCGTGCCCGAGGACGCTGACGATGCCGAGGTGGTGATCGGGATCGAGACTGACCGCGGCCCGTGGGTCGCGGCGCTGGTCGCGGCGGGGTACACGGTGTTCCCTGTGAACCCGCTGCAGGCGTCGCGGTACCGGGAGCGGCACGGGGTGTCCGGCGCCAAGAGCGATCGGGGTGACGCGCACATGCTTGCGGACATGGTGCGCACCGACTCGCATCAGCTGCGCCGGGCGGCGGGTGACTCCCCGCAGGCCGCGGCCATCAAGGTGGTGGCGCGCACCCACAAGACGCTGATCTGGGACCGCACCCGCGCCGTGCAGCGGCTGCGGCATCAGCTGCGTGAGTACTTCCCCGCCGCGATCGAGGCGTTCGAGGACCTGGACGCCCCCGATGCGCTGGAGCTGCTGGCCAAGGCGCCGGACCCGGCCCGGGCACGGCGGCTGACTCGCGCCCAGGTCGCCGCGGCGCTCAAGCGGGCCCGCCGCCGCGCCATCGCGGACAAGACCACGGCCATCCTCGCGGCGCTGCGCAGTGACCAGCTGGGCCAGCCCCCGGCCCTGACCGCCGCCTACGCCGCCACTGCCCGTGCCCTGATCGCGGTGATCACCGCCCTCAACGCGCAGGCCAAGGCGCTGGAAGAGCAGGTGAGGGAGCATTTTGGCCGGCACCCGGACGCTGAGATCTACCGGTCCCAGCCCGGCATCGGCGCGGTCCTCGGCGCCCGGGTGCTCGGCGAGTTCGGCGACGACCCGCACCGGTACGCCGACGGCAAGGCCCGCAAGAACTATGCCGCCACTTCCCCGATCACCCGCGCCTCGGGCAAGAAAAAGGTGGTCGCCGCCCGGTTCATCCACAATGACCGGCTCATCGACGCGCTCCACGCGCAGGCCTTTGCAGCCCTGAATGCCTCGGCCGGCGCCCGCGTCTTCTACGACGACCTCCGCAGCCGCGGAATCGAACACAATGACGCCCTGCGCCGCCTGGCGAACCGGCTTGTCGGCATCCTGCACGGATGCCTGAAGACACACACCCTCTACGACGAGGCCACCGCATGGGGCCACCGGGAAAACCTCCCTCAATCTTCCGTCGCGGCTTGACATCTAAGCTCCTGGGATGTCTCTC
>JASHQP010000454.1 GCA_030039095.1 Streptosporangiaceae bacterium | reverse complement strand
CATAGAGTTAAGGCATCGCTTAACATCGGTGGGCAGTTCTCAGTCTGGAGGGAGACCGTGTGGCGTGGAGCGTCAAGGTCACCGAAGAGTATGCGGCGTGGTTCACCGCGCTGATCAAGGATGACTTAGTGTCCGCGGCCCAGGTCGGCCAGGCGGTGGCGGCGCTGCGGGAGGAGGGCCCCACGCTGGGTCGGCCGCTGGTGGACCGGATCCAGGGGAGCCGGATTCATCACCTCAAGGAACTGCGGCCCGGTTCCGGGGGCCGGTCGGAGATCCGGGTGCTGTTCGCGTTCGACCCGGCCCGCTCGGCGCTGCTGCTGCTCGGCGGGGATAAGGCCGGGAGCTGGAAGCGGTGGTACCGGGAGAACATCCCGCTCGCCGAGCAGCTGTACCTGCAGTACACGACACAGGAACAGGAGTAAATGGTATGGTGCAGCGCACCCCGCTGGACTGGGAGGACCTGGAGCGTGAGCTTCATGCTGCCGGGGTCTCGCCGGAGGAGATCGAGTCGGGGGCCCGTCAGCTGCTGGCCCAGGCGCGCGGGCATCAGCTCGCCGAGACCCGCAAGCAGCTGGGCCTGGGCCAGAAGCAGATCGCTGGCGCGATGGGTGTGAGCGTCGCCCGTGTGTCGCAGATCGAGCATGGTGAGGTTGCCTCGTTCGAGGTCATCGCCCGCTACGTTGAGGCCCTCGGCGGCCGCCTGGATTTGGTTGCTGACTTCGGTGACCGGACCGTCCGGCTGCCGGTCAGCGACACCGCCACCGCTGCATAACTGGGTCTGGGTGGAGCTAACCGTAGCTGTGCACGCCACCGGTCGCGTCCATCGCGGCTCTTGCAAAGATCATTTCAGGGGGCGGTTTGGGGGGCAAGACATCGCTGGGCAGAGCTGCTGTGAGCCTGTCTCTGCTCGCAGTAGCCAGTAGCTCGCCTCCGACCTCTTCGGGGCAATTCGGTGACGGCCGGGGGTGTAGGTGTCGGCGAAGATCGCGGTCATGGCAGTACCCCTCCCCCCGTGGCCTCGTTGCATACAGGCGGCGGCGCGCCGACCGTCACCAATTCGCGATATAGGCCGCCTTCGGGCTAGCGCCCGCCCTCCCAACCTGCGGAAACGCCTTAACTCACTGGTATTTCAGGCCAAAGGCATCTTTTATAGGCAAACGATCAAGCTAGGCCAGTCTCAGGCGAGAGCGCGGGGCTACCGTCCGCGGGCACAACGACTTCGTCTCCCATTTGTCGAAGGTTGGCGATGCTGGTCACGCCGAGCAGTTGCAGGGTGCGGCGGAGCTGTTCTGCAAGCAGGTCGATGGCATGCTCGACACCGAGCTGCCCCGCTGCTGCGAGGCCGTACAGGTACCCTCTGCCGATCATGGCCAGGTCTGCTCCGCGCGCGATCGCCACTGCGATGTCGGCACCGTGACGGATGCCAGAATCCACAACGATGGTGACGTCTGGGCCGAGCGTCTCTCGTACGGGTCGTACGAGCTTGATGGCCGGAATGCAGCGGTCGAGCTGGCGGCCGCCGTGGTTTGACAGGTGGATGCCGTCAGCGCCCGCCGAGACGGCTAGAGCGGCGTCAGCGGGGCTGAGCGGGCCCTTGATCAGCAGCGGGCCCGGCCAGCGCGAGCGGATATCAGCAATGTCATCCCAGGTCAGGCCCGGGTCGAACAGGGAGGTCATATCGGCGATCGTGCTCTGCTTGGCCGCGCCGGATAGCTGGAGGCTGGCGAACTGCAGGGCCGGGCTGCGCAGTGCCGACAGCCAGTAGCCGGGATGTACCGCGATGCCCAGCATTGAGCGCGCCGTGAGTGAAGGCGGGATCGTCAGCCCGGCGCGCAGGTCTCGCTTCCGGTGCGAGGCCACCGGAGTATCGACGGTGACCTCGAGAGCGCGGAAGCCGGCGGCCGCCGCCTCATCTATCAGCGTGTGCACGAGCTTGCGGTCCCGCAGCACGTAGAGCTGGAGCCACATCTCGCGGTGTCCAGTGGCGGCTAGCTGGCCGACCGTGGACGTTCCGGTCGTCGACAAGCCGTACGGCACGTGGCGGGTCGAGGCCGCCCGTGCGACGGCGAGCTCTCCTTCGGGATGCACCATCCGGGTGTAGCCGGTAGGCGGCAGACCGATCGGCGCCGGCAGTTCGCGGCCGAGCACCCTTACAGCGAGGTTCGGCGAGGTGACATCACACAGCACACGAGGGCGGAACTGCCAACTGCGGAAGGCTGCGCGGTTGGTACGCATCGTGAGTTCCTCGTCGGCGCCGCCATCGACGTAGCCGAACACGGGCCCGGGCAGCCGCCGCCGGGCTTCGCGGCGAAGGTCATCGAGGTCATGGCACCTGGCGATCACTCTGCGGTCGTGGTCTGGCTCCAGCGTCGGCCAGCGCATCAGCCCGCGGATCTCGGCCAGTCTCATGCTCGCTCCTCAGCGATCGCCGCAACTGGCCCGGTCAGACCGCTAGGCCACCGGTGTCGACCGGAATGCAGGCGCCGTTGATGCCGGAGGCTCGTGCGCTGGCGAGGAAGGTTACCAGGCTCGCTACCTCCGCAGTTTCGACGAACCGCTTGGCGGGGTGTTCCTCGACCATGCTCGCGATAGCTTGCTCGCGGGAGATTCCTTTCAGGCTGATGTGATCCTGGATCTGCTTTTCAACGATCGGCGTATACATCCAGCCGGGCAGTACGGCGTTGGCCGTCAGGCCGGACGTGGCCCCTTCGAGGGCCGCGACCTTCATCAGCCCGATGACGGCATGTTTGGCGGCAACGTAGGCCGCCTTATACGGCGCGGCCTCCAGGCCCAGCGTCGAGGAGGTTACGATGATCCGGCCGCCGGGCTGACGCGTGAGGTGCGGCCATGCGAATTTCATGGCCAGGAACGGGCCTTTGACCATCAGATCCATCAGCTTGTCCCAATCCTCTTCGGCATAGCTAGCGATCGGGCTCATCGCCTGCGTGCCCGCGTTGAGAATGAGGATGTCCAGCCGTCCGTGCCGCTCCAGCGCGGCCTCGACCATCCGCTGGTTGCCGTCGCTTGTGCCGACGTCAGCTATCACGCAGCCGTCGCCATGCAGGTCCACTGGGACTACGCTGGCGCCGGTGTTCTCCAGCGACTGCCAGACCACGCGGCCGAGCGCGCCGGCCGCGCCGGTCAGGATGGCCACGCGTCCGGCCAGCGGCTCAGGCGCGGGCACTCCACAGGGCACGTCAGCCGGATCACTCCTGCTCACCTTCGTCATGGCTGTGCGGCTCCTTGGCCTGTGTGCGCGGAAGGAGGTGCTGCGGCTCGGTCAGTTGGCTCGCTCGTCGGCCCGGGTTGCTCGCCGATGCTGCTCAGCGCACGTTCCAGCAGCTCCAGGCCGGGCGGCGACGGCACGCTGACCCGGACCGCGCCATGGATGCCGAGTGCCCTTCCGGGCCGGACGCTTATCCCGCAGGACGCCAGCGCGTCGGCGAGGCCATCGGCGTCAGGAGTCAGCACAAGCACGAAGTTCGCCTGAGAGGGAACGGTCTGATACCCGGCAGACTTGAACAGCGCCACGGTCTTCGCCCTCGCGGCGAGCGTTTCCTCGCGAGCGCGGCTACGGTACTGGCGGTCGCCGAAAGCGGCGAGCGCGGCGGACTGCGCGATGCTGTTGACCGAGAACGGAGGCCGCACTTTCCGCAGGGTAGCCACGACCTCGCGCGGCCCAACGAGATAACCGATCCGCAGGCCTGCCAGGCCCAAAATCTTGGAGAACGTCCGCATGACGACGACGCTGCCCTCGCTGACCAGGTCCAGCGCGGTGGTTGCCTGCACGTCATCGGCAAAGTCGATGTAGGCCTCGTCGACGACGATCAGGCTGGCCTTCGACCGGGACGAGAATCGGGCGAGCGCGGCATGGCTAACGACGGTGCCTGACGGGTTATGCGGGTTGCAGACGAATGCCATCTCGGCCTCCACGTCCGCCATGGCCTCGAGGTCGTGGCTCCAGTTCCGTAGCGGGACGCGCGTGACCTGACATCCGAGCGCTCTGGGCACGATGTCGTGGATCCGGTAAGGCGGATTGGCGCAGACGGTCCGGCCCCCCATCGCCGCGTACGCGATCACGAGCAGGTAAACCAGCTCGTCGGAGCCGTTGCCCAGCAAGACACTATCGGGACCTACTCCGAGTTCGTCGGCGATGACGGCGCGGACATTGTCGGCGAGCGGATCGGGGTAGCGGTGCGCCCTGGCCGCTGCTTTCGCTATCGCGGCGTGAACGGCAGGAGACGCGCCAAGCGCAAGCTCATTCGAGGCAAGGCTGCCATCCTCTGATCCGGCGGGGCGGCCGGGCACGTACGGGTCGAGTGCCGCCACCCAGGGCCGAGGAGCGATCGTCATGCGGCCGCGCCAGGCGCGCCGAGGCGGGTCGATGTCCGCTGCGCGGCCGCACGCACCTGCCGGGCCACCCTCTCGATCGGGAGTCCGGCGGAACTCAGGTAGCTCACGCCGACGGCACCGCAGCATTGCTGCCTTTCGTCGAAGACGGGCGCCGCCACGCAGCAGATGCCGGCCGCTGTTTCCCCATCATCGACTGCATATCCGTTGCTACGGATCAGGGCGAGCTCGTCGTCCAGGTCTGCCCTGGTTAGCTGCTGGCGCGAGTTACCGCGGACGGTCAGGTCGGCGCGTGCCAGCGACGTCTCGTCCGCGTAGGCGAGCGCCGCCTTGCCGACCGCAGTGAGATGAGCGGGCAGCCGTACTCCGACCGCGCTGGCGACGCGAATTCCAGGACCCGGCGGGTCCTCTTTCTCGATATACAGGACTCCCGGCCCGTCCAGGATTGCGAAATGAGCGGTGACCCTGAGCTCATGGCTGAGTTCCACCAGCTCGGTGTGCACAGCGCGGGTCGGGGACATGTGCCGCGAGTACGCAGCCCCAACCTCGAATGCCCGGATGCCCAGACGGTAGCTGCCCTCCTCTGTCAGCTCAAGGAACCTGCTCGCCAGCAGGGATCTGAGGATGCTGTGCGCGCTACTTTTCGGTGCGTCGATGGCTGCGGCCAGGACTGAGAGGCGCATCGGCACACCATCGTTATCGGCAACGAGCTCCAGCATCCGGAGAGCGCGGGCAACGGAATTATTCACGGATCCTGTCCCAATATGAGAACACCATCCACATATAAGAACGAGGCTAGGGCGATCTGGGTGCGCCTGTCAAGGCATGGGCGCCCAGGCGCGCAGGCCCCGAGCCTGCTCTTCCCGCAGGTGACGCTGCGAATTGACGGTTATTGACAACCCTCCCGGGTCACGGTACCTTCCAGGCAGCCGGTATGTGAACTCTGTTCCTATATGTGAATGCGAGCGGAGAGGCCGCGGCAATGGACACTGACCACAAGCTGCAAGCCACCGGGTCCGCGACCTCGGTGATCGAAGGCCACAGCTACGACTACGTACCTGTATCCGAACGGCACGGAAAGCCCCGGTCGCAGTTCTTTATCTGGTTCGGCGCCAGCGCGCACGTACTGACCGTCGTTACCGGAGCGATCGGGATCGCGGCCGGCCTCGGCTTCTGGTGGACGCTGCTGGCAATCGTGATCGGTAACCTCGCCGGCGCCATCTTCATGGCGTTCCACTCCGCGCAGGGACCGCAGCTCGGCCTGCCGCAGATGATCCAGAGCCGCGCCCAGTTCGGCTTCCACGGATCACTACTGGTTCTGGTTCTCGTCTGGGCCATGTACATCGGATTCGCG